>CBFDBN010000035.1:0-16502 GCA_965603055.1 uncultured bacterium
TTATTGGCTTTAATTCTTCAAGGGAAGTAATATAAACCGGGATAATCACACAACCAATCAGTTGATTTTTTATTATCGATATTGCAGCCTGGCAATTTTCGGCGAAATGTAGAGTCGTAGAAGTTCCGAATGCTGTCTTAAATCTCGCCTGCCTGCGGATATCATCTGTAATGATACAAACGGTGGGTTCTTTCATAACGCACATCATTATAAATTGCAAAGCTTTTCTAACATTATCAAGCAATCGCAACGATGTTGATCAAAAAGCTGCATAGCAAATAAAAAACCCAGATAGCTTAGATTAAACTGCACCAGCATATCTGGGTCTGATAAAATTAATAGCTATTTTTTCACTGCTCATTAGATTTACATTCAATTTTGTCGCGGGGGGGCAGATAGCTATTTAAAATTAAATTCATAGCAATTTTTTAAAATAAAGTTAAAATCGATCACATTTATCTAACAAAATAATATATTCTATTTGTTTCAAAATGTCAAACACTTTTTTGATATTTTTTTAATCAATTTTTAATTCGGGCAATTTTTTGCTATTTAAACCTGACCGTAACATAAGCCTCTGGCTTGTGAACTGGCGATTAGCAAAATTATTTTTTTCAGCGAGAGTTGAATGAGGCGGCGGATGTCAGTTGCGGTTCGATGTCCCCGGTTCTGGGCAGGATCATCAACCACACGTTGTCGGTAGCGATAAATGCAATGGTTGGTAATGGCCCAACTGCCGATGATTTTTTTACCTTTCTTTGCTGAAATAGTAATGTCTAAATTCCAGGCTCATAAACCAGATTTCTTCGAAAAATCTGATTTGTTATCTGCTGGCAACTGAAGCATTTGATTAAATAAAAAAATCCTTGTAATTAATTCAAAAAATAGTTATCATTTCTGTGGAAAGATTGCAACGGAAACAAAAATTAGCCGTATGTTAAATCGGTCGCATTTTCAATATCTTCGGAGAAACATCCATGAGAATTAAATTATATATTTTAATCAATATCACAATAATGCTGACCTTCATCACCTGCAATCGGGACCAGGAAAAACGAAAAATCAAACTTTCTGAGCAGACTTCGATAACCCAGCGAAATGAGCAATTTACATCAACAATCCATTTAGAGCCAACCTTACGCCGTGCCATTGCCATCATGTTCTTTGAAAACAAAACTGGCGATCAAAATTTAGAATGGCTGCAAAAGGGTTTGACTGAAATGCTGATCCGCTCGTTATCCCAGTCCAGCTCGCTTTCAGTGCTCAGCACTGATCGAATGTTTGAAATTTTGAATCAATTGGGAGAATCATCCGAAGCATTGGATTTTGACATGGCAGCAATCGTGGCAAAAGAAGCGAATGTTGAGGCAATTTTGACCGGTAATATTTCCCGGGATGGCGATTCACTGCAAATTAATGTCAAAGTGCATGAACCGAACCAGGGTAAAATTTTAAAAGAAGAAACCGTTGAGGGCAAAGGTCTGGAAGCGATATTCGGCATGGTGGATGATCTCAGTCAAAAAATTAAAAATGCCCTTGCATTATCCTTAGAAAAACAGGAACATGCTAAAGGCATTGAGGATTTGTCAACCAGCTCTCTTGAAGCCTGGCGATACTATACGACCGGGGTTGAGCTGTTTAATAAAGTAATGTTAAATGATGCCATTAAGCAATTTGAAAACGCGGTCGCTGCCGATTCTGCTTTTGTGTCTGCTTATTACAAATTATGCATGCTTCTTTTCGCCCAGGGAAACAGGGAAAAGGGTTTTGAATATTTTCAAAAATTGTACGCCCTCAGGCCAAAAGCCACGCCGGGGGAACAATATCAAATCGATCGACTGGAAGGTCACGTTACGGGTGATCTAAAGAAAATTATTGAAGCATCCCGGCGTTGGGTCGAGCATAACCCTGGCGATGTGGATGCAAATTTCAATTTAGCAGATATCTATTTTGCGCTTGGTAACTATGACAAATCACTTCACTATTTCAAAACTATCCTGTCTATCGATCCCAATTGCAAGCCGGCTTATAACATGATCGGGTATTGTTACGCCAGAAAGGGACAACTCTCCGATGCGATAGCAACCTTGAGTCAATATAAAGAGATGGCGCCCGACGAGCCCAATCCGTTTGACAGCATGGGTGAAATTTACTATAATTATGGCGATTACAAGCTTGCCGATAAAAATCTTAAACAATCCATTGAGAGAGACAAAAATTTTGTGGCGTCCTGGCTGAGATTGAGCGATGTCTATCTTGAACAAGGGCATCACGAAAAAGCGTTAGAAATTATCAACCAATTCTTTGAAAAAGCAACTGATCCCCGGTCCAAAGCCGACGGCTATGCCCAGATGGGATTCATCCAATGGAACCTGGGGAATATCGATAAGGCAATTGAATATTTTCAAAAATTTGTAGAAAATCGTGTGTATTCCTATCGAGCAGCCACCTGGGTAAATGAGCTCTATTTAGAAAAGAACGATAGTGTTAACGCCAGAAAGTCTCTAATAAAAAATTATGATTTTCTTAGAGATTCTGTATTTACCAGGGAACCTTTTTATATTCGTGGTTTAGCTAATTTGAGCCTCTGGTATAATGTCAATGCCGATGAGTCAATCCAGCTTATCGAGCGAGCTTTGGAAGATTCGAATAGTCCTGGCGTTCAGATGTGGGGTCATTTTTATTTAGCACTGCTCTATTTGAAAGCTGATCGATTGGATGGATATAAAAAAGTCTCTAAAAATTTTACGGCTAAATTCGAGGAACTTTTGAAAGATCTTCGTCAAGTACCCCTGGCACGAGAGACGTGGAAAGCATTTCTAATTTTTAATCAGTATGCTTATCAATTTTGTGAAGAAGGAATTGAAAAGTATAATGAGTTAATCAACTATTGCATGGAAAATGAATTAACAATACCAGAGATGATTTTTCGTTTATTTTTAGCCGATATATATTTCAAAAATGATGAGCGTGATAAAGCTGCAGAACAACTGAATATCATCGGCGCCCCTGAAGAGCGGAAATGGTTGGTAATTGCCCCGTTTGATAATACCAACGGATTTCAGAAAAAGTATCCGCCAGAGCGAAAGATCAAACCAAACAAAACGTACAGAGATCGAAATTTGGTTTTGAATTGGCAGCATCCCGACGATGGTTTCAACGAAGGCTATATCAATTTCAAGCAGATTTACAAAAAATATAATTGGTCAGTGGCTTATGGCGTGATCTATGTGAAATCATCCGCTAGGAGGGAAGCTCAAATCCAAATCGGTACCAACGATTCGGTAAAACTCTGGGTGAATGATAAAGAAGTCTGGCGCATGAATATTGGCAGGGATGCAATATTCGATAGCGATATCGCGCCGGTAGTTTTGGAGCCAGGATTGAATAAAATTTTAATTAAGGTTTGTAATCGGATTAATGAATGGGGATTTTATTTTCGGATTGCCGATGAGAAAGGGAAGGGGATTGCCGGGATAGAGTTTGTTTCGGCTGATCGAATTGATTAATCTAGAAAAAGAGCTAATTGTCAATTGTTAATTAAAACAACGGCGAAGGAGTTTCTCTCTTATCTAAAGACAATCTTGTTTTAACAGACGAACAAAACCAGCCTGTTCAAAATGAGGATCTGTGGTTAGCGCTTCCAATAAATTCATCATGTCGATCACTTAAATTAGTGATTTTGGATTCGAATATTCCTGCTAATTGTAGAAGTGGATCCTCGGTTAGGATTGTTATTTGATTTTCAATCATTCTGACTGCGACTCTTCCAATTTCTTCTGCAAATATTCAATCTTTTGCTTATAGAACTCGTTATCCGGTTCTTTCCTTCTCAAAATTTCATAGACGCCAATTGCTTTGGCATATTGATGTTGGGCAGCATAAATTTCACCGAGGGTAGAAGTCACAATTTTTTCCTTTTTCCGTTGTGACTTTTCCGAATGGAGTAGTTCTAATTCTTCGTTGGCTTGAATGGGTTGTTCTACCGATTGAGGTTCTGGGGCAATTTCATCGATCGGGGATTCTAATTTCGGCTTTGTTTCTTTCCGAATGTAGCCTAACGTTTCTTCTAGCCGGGATTCAGATGGCGCTTCTGTTTCCCCCGAAATATTTTCAACTGTTTTACTGGCAGGGGGAGGTTCATCTTTGGCTGCTCGCTCTTTGCGAACAGGCGGTTCAGGTATATCCAATGGTGATTTCATCTTAGGCTTATTAAAATCTTCGTCGCCGGCCATGAGTGCGATAACTTCATCATCATTAAGACCCTCGATATCCCGGGTTGCCGATTCATCTTTATCTTGAAATTTTTCTCCAAAAAGATAGTTTTGATCTCCAGTATTGGATTCATCGATTACATAATCTTTTGCATCTGCCTGGAGTGAATTTTCAAAATCTTCACCGAGCGACAGGTCTGGCAGGTCATCATCTCTAAATATATCTTCAAGCAAGTCCAGGTTGGCTTTATCATCCTCAAAGAAATCCCCGGTCTCTTTAAATAGCTCTTTTACAACTGGTGGGGTAGTTGGTTCAACCTCAGGTTGTTCGAATTCTTCTTCAGGCGCTTCCATCGGTAATTCATCCACCTCTTCCACCGGTGCTTCCACGGGTTGTTGTTCCGGTTCTGGAGCGACTTCGGTGAGGATAGTTTCTTCAACTTCTTCCAGATCGATCTCACTCTTCTCCTCGGGATCTTCTTCACCGGGCGGTGTAGCCTGGTTCTTCAACTCAAATAAACGCTGCCGGGCTTTTTCGTTAAAAGGATCAATTCGAATGATCTCCTCATAGCTCATTATACAGGTATTGCTCCAGCCAATCTGTGCCATTAATTCACCATAATCCCGATGGGCAGCAATATACTTCTCATCAAATAATAGGACACGTTTCAACTCCTTTTCAGCCTGATCGAACAGCTTCTTTTTCAAATAGCATTTCCCGAGAACATAATGTCCAGTTACGTAATAGGGATGCTTTCTAATCCCTTTCTCACACAATTCAATGGCCTCATCCACACGATCCATTTGAAGGTAAGCATCGGCCAGGCGGGCAAAGAGGATCGAATCTTCATTATCTTCCAGTTTGCCCAGTAGAAACTTGACTTGTTCCTTTAAAGATTTTCGCATCGTTAAAAACTCCCAGTTGTGGACATAAAAAAAGAAAATTACAACTTGAAGGTCATTCAGCCATTTGAATATAAAATAACATATTTTTTATTAAATATCAACTTTTATTTGCTATATTAAGAAATATTAGCAAAATTTTTACCATCCCGAAATCGTCCTGTTGAGAATGTCTGTCACAATTTTGCTGATTGCTTCGGCGATCGCATCCTGTCGCGTCGAATTTTCCCCGCTGGGCGAATCAGGACTATAGGTACCCCATTGTGTAATTTCTTCTTCCCACATTATATTATTCTTTTTCAGGTCTTCAAATTTTGCCTTAATCCTGACATAGATCCGAATTTCCTGTACCTGTTCCTGCTGATTGTAAGCTCCAGCCTGTTCTCGAATATTTACGATTGTTCCTTCGATGATTGAATCTGCTGCTCTTCGATCGACAACCTTCAATGTATTATCCTGTGTGAATTCATTGATAAGTGCATCGGTTATATCCTCTGGTACGCCAAATTCGGTTGTACTATTCTCAAACATTGGTATTGCTATGGTTCGAAGATGCGATGGTAACGATGATCCCGAGAAGGAATAATAGCTACAATGGAAAATTACTACCAGTGATAGCCCAAAAACAGTAGTTAAAACTCTTTTCATAACATCATAAGGAAATATTATTTAATCAACTTCAGTTTATGTCAATACGGTAAATTGTACTCTTTAATTTTTCGATATAGTGTCCGTTCACTGATTCTCAGGCTTTTTGCTGTTTTCCTTTTATTACCATCAAATTTATTTAAGGTTTCTTCAATCAGTTTTTTTTCCATCTCTTCTAAAGATGGTATAGACCTTGATTCAGGAGGTATTTCATCATAGATAATTTCCCCATTTTGGTGGGGAATAATTATGGTATCTTCCTGTTCCCAGCTTTTTAGTCTTCGAGGTGGAAACAACCGGGTTAGAATAATTTCCCTTAGCTGTGATATCTCAGATTTCAGGTCTATCAAAGCTCGATAGATAAATTCTCGTTCGATCTGTTCAGTAGGTCGGTTTAAAGGTATGGGAAGATTTCTTGTTTCACGGCTGTCCCGGTCGATATATTTCAGCATAACCTGTTGATCTATTTTGCTGCCTTTCTCTAAAATAATCATGCTTTCGATCAAATTTTTCAATTCTCGAACGTTCCCGGTCCATCGATACTCCTTCATCATATCAAAAGCAGAATCATCAAATCCTTGAAATTCAATATGGTTTTTCCGGGAAAATTCGTCGGCAAAAGTTTGAGCTAATAGCGGGATGTCCTCTTTCCTGGCGCGAAGCGGTGGCACCTGAATGGTCACTGCATGAAGCCGAAAATAGAGATCCTGACGAAACGTTCCATTTTGTACTTCCTGGTTCAGCTCTCGATTGGTAGCGGCAATAATTCTAACATCAACTTTTTTCGGATCAGCGCTGCCGACCCGGGAAAATTCTTTCCCTTCTAAAACGCGAAGGATTTTTACCTGGGCATTGAGCGGCATTTCTCCAATTTCATCCAGAAAAATAGTACCGCCATCCGCCATTTCAAAGAAGCCTTTTCGGAGACCGACTGCGCCGGTAAATGCGCCTTTTTCATGCCCGAATAATTCAGATTCAACAATACCTTCCGGGATGGCTCCACAGTTTACGATGATCAGGGATTTTGTTGCCCGGCGGCTTTTTTGGTGGATTGCCCGGGCAACTAACTCTTTGCCGGTACCGCTTTCACCGATCACCAATACTGAAATATCAATTGGAGCGACATGTTCAATGGTCTCAAAAATTTGTTGGATTGCTGATGACCTGCCAAGAATGCCAGATTCTTTTTGAAATTGTTCACGGCTATTGTTTTCTAAATTATTTTCAGCTTTACTTTTCATTTCACTTTACAATCTTGTTTAAAAAATTCAACTGTTTGAGCAAGTCCTTCATTTAATGAAACTTGCGGTATCCAATTCAACAGTTTTTTTGCTTTTTGAATATTTAACACACTTCGCAATTGTTCCCCCGGTTGAGCCGGACCATGGATATCTTTTGCATTTGCATTGGTTAAATGATTTAATTGATGAAAAAGTTCATTAACATTTGTTTCGATTTCGGTCGCGATGTTAAAGTAATCATTACTGTCATAATCGAGTGCTTTTAGATTGGCATTTACAACATCCCCAACAAAAACATAGTCCCGTGTTTGTAATCCATCACCATTAACAGTCGTTTGTCCTCCATTCAACATTCGGCTGGAAAATATTGCCACCACCCCTGCTTCGCCTGTCGGGGACTGTCGGGGACCATAGATATTCGCATATCTTAAAATCACGAAATTTAAATCATAAACATGATGATAAAAATGAATATATTTTTCACCGGTCAATTTGGTAATTCCATAAGGAGAGAGCGGTCGAGTCGGATGTTCTTCATCCGCCGGGAAATAATCGTGTTCGCCATAGATTGCGCCGCCGCTGGAAATGAACATAAATTTTTTCACACCATTTTTTACAGCAGCTTGCAACAGGTTAATCGTTCCTAAAATATTATTATTGGCATCAAAAATCGGATCCGCCACAGAAAGTCTTACATCCATTTGCGCAGCGTGATGATTGACAACATCAAATTTCTCCTTCTCAAACAGTTCAACAATTTCAGCATCCTGAATGTTCATCTTAACGAATTTAGCCCGGGGATTGACATTTTCCATCCGCCCCATTGATAAATTATCGACAATAACGACTTCGTGTCCCTGGTCGATAAATGCATCTGCCACGTGTGAACCGATAAATCCAGCCCCACCAGTCACTAAAATTTTCATTTCGTTGTCTCCTATAGTTGTTTGTTCAAAGTTGATTTACAACGCTTTATATCCAATATCTTTTCGATAATAGGCTCCATCAAAAGCAATTTTTCCAACCGCGCGATAAGCCCGGTTAATTGCATCTCCAATATCATCTCCCAACGCGGTCACACCCAAAACTCGTCCACCATTGGTAACTACTTTCCCGGTCATAAATTTCGTTCCGGCATGGAATACAATCACATCATGCCCGAACTCACGCTCCAGACCGATTATTTCCTTTCCTCTTTCATATTTCCCGGGATAACCACCAGAAGCCATGATCACACAAACTGCAAACTTATTATTTGCTTCCAGTGTCATTTTTTTTATCTTTCCATTGCTACAGCCCAGAAGTATCGGCACAATATCGCTATTCACCAGGGGCAAAATTACCTGGGTTTCAGGATCACCGAATCGACAATTAAATTCAATAACTTTAGGTCCCTGCCTGGTGATCATTAACCCGGCATAAAGTACTCCCCGATAAGGTCGATCTTCCAATGCCATGCCTTTTACGGCTGGTTCCAGTATTTTTTTCTGTACCGTTTTTAACATTTCTTCATCAATTAAAACTGCCGGCCCATAAGCTCCCATCCCACCCGTATTGGGACCTTTATCCCCATCGAAGATCGGCTTATGATCCTGGGCAGGAACAAGCGGCAGGATTTTTTCTCCGTCGGTAAATGCCAATACCGATGCTTCCTGTCCTCTCAAATATTCTTCGATGATAACTTTTTTTCCCGCACTTCCAAATATACGCTGCACCATCATCTTTTGCAGAGATTCTTCTGCTTCCTCTCGCGTAATGCAAACAATTGCACCCTTGCCCGCTGCCAGTCCATCGGCTTTAATAACAATTGGGATAGGAACGGATTCTAAATATTTCTTTGCTTCATCGTACTGGTCAAATTTTTTATAAGCAGCAGTTGGTATGCGATATTTTTCCATCAAGTATTTTGCAAATATCTTGCTGCTTTCAATTTCGGCTGCTCGCTTTGAAGGGCCAAATATGTTAAGACCCTGGCTCTGAAAGGTGTCAACGATGCCCAATGCCAGTGGCACCTCGGGACCGACCACAGTCAAATCAATTTGATTTTTATCGGCAAATTTTAACAGTTCATCAATATTAGTATCTTTAATCGGGACACATTCAGCCACTTGACTGATGCCAGCATTGCCAGGAGCACAATAGATATTTTTCACCAGGGGACTTTGCGCGATTTTGCAGACGAGGGTATGCTCTCGACCACCGCCACCGACGACGAGTATTTTCATTTGATCTTTATTTTCCTTCCAGGCTTTTGAATATAACTATTTATCAATAGTCAAAATATATCTATAGTTCTTTTGCCATTTTTAGAATACGTTTCTTTATTTCTTTAGAGATCCAAAGTCCAGCATTCTCTAAACTATCGATTAAAGGTTCAATTTTGTCTGTTAAGCCTTTGTGTTTTGCTTCTAACATGATTCTAAGACTACCCCAAACTTCAAGACCCGCTGCTTTTGCCGTTCGTCTGGCTAATGCATCATCTAAGATAACGACAAATTTTGGATGTTCTAAAGCTAAGGACATAACGGAAAGTTCACCCGCTCCTAAGTCTAATACGAGCCATTCTGATGGTGTAAAACGTGGTTCCCTGATTTTTAACCAATCATAACTTTTAAGATCTGGAACATCATATCCTAGAATTTGGGCCTTTTCTAATTCAAATAATACTGCGTTCGATGTCCAGAATTCATTAAATATTTCTGGAAACCAATTTATTTTTCCTATACGATACAGAAACAGAAGAGGCGACGTATCACAAATCGCATTAAACATTGTTTTTTTCCAATTCTTCTAACTCACTCTGAAGAGGGAATACTTTATAACGGCTAAGATTAAGCAAAAATTCCACTCTGGTCATTCCAGCGAGATCCGCGGCCCGTCCAGAGGAAAGCCTTCCAAGTTCATACAGCTTTATTGCTGCCAGAGTGCGTAACTCTTTTCCAAAAGTGTCAGCATCTGTTTTTTCAGCCAATAGAACCTTTTCCGGTACGTCTATCACAATTTGTTGATTACTCATTTTGAGTCTACCTCATAAAAAATTTTATTAAAATCCACCTTCGATCTCAAAAATGATGTGAACTAAAACAAACTTAAATTTGTTTGCCCTCCAATAATCCACTACTCCAATACCACATCTTTAAATTTATTTAAAGATCATTTTAGATCCTTAAACCAAATGAAAAAACAGTCAGATACTAATTATTCTTCAACCACTCAATCTCATCCCGCAGCTCTGCCGCCCGTTCAAACTCCAGATTTTTAGCAGCTACTATCATCTCTTTCTCATACTGTTCGATCAGTTCTTCTTGTTCAAGTTTGGACAATCGTATTTCCTGCAAATCCCTTCGCTTTTTTCTTCTCGTCCCCCATTTATCGATTTTTTCATCAGCCACCCGAGTGGTTCTCAAAACATCTTCGACTGATTTGTAAATTGTCGTTGGCGTAATGCCATGTTCGTCATTGTATTTTTGTTGGACTTTACGCCGACGTTGGGTTTCATCGATTGTTTTCTGCATCGATCGGGTAATTTTATCACCATAAAAAAGAACCCTACCGCCCACATTTCGAGCCGCTCGACCGGCTGTCTGCATCAGTGAAGTTTCCGATCTCAAAAATCCCTCTTTGTCTGCATCCAGCACAGCGACCAGCGATACTTCTGGCAAATCCAGCCCTTCCCGCAACAGGTTAATCCCCACTAGCACATCAAACTCTGCCAATCGCAAATCACGGAGGATCTCGACTCGATCCAACGCTGCGATTTCAGAATGTAAATAGCGGACATTAATTCCCATCTCGGCAAGGTAATCGGTCAAATCTTCTGCCATTCGTTTGGTTAGCGTGGTAACCAATGTCCGCTCGCCTTTTTCAACCCGCAGGTTGATCTCGGAAATCAGATCATCAATCTGCCCCTTGATGGGTCTGACTTCAATTTCCGGATCAATTAATCCAGTGGGACGGATAATCTGTTCGACCACGACGCCTTCACTTTTTTCCAATTCATACTCAGCCGGTGTGGCAGAGACAAAAATCACCTGGTTGAGCATGGATTCAAACTCCTGAAAGTTGAACGGACGATTATCCAGGGCAGATGGCAGGCGAAAACCGTGTTCCACTAAAGTTTCCTTTCTTGAACGGTCGCCATAATACATGCCCTGCACCTGCGGAATGGTTCGATGCGATTCGTCCATAAACATCAGAAAATCTTTGGGAAAAAAATCGAGCAGCGTAAAAGGACGCTCACCCGGTTTCCGTCCGGTCAGATGACGGGAGTAATTTTCGATGCCAGCGCACGACCCGATTTCTTGCATCATTTCCAGGTCATAATTGGTGCGCATTTCCAAACGCTGCGCTTCTAATAATTTATTCTGCTGGCGAAGCAAGGCTAATCGTTCCTCTAATTCTATTTTGATTTTTCGAATCGCTTCTTGCAATTTTGGGGGCGTGGTGACATAATGCTTGGCTGGATAAATCGCAATTGAATCTCGTTGAATTTTGATTTTACCCGTTAAAGTATCGATAATTGAAATATTCTCAATTTCATTGCCAAACAGTTCAATTCGGACGCCTTCCTCTTCATAAGCCGGGATCACTTCGATGACGTCGCCGCGAACTCTAAACGTTCCCCGGCTGAAATCAAAATCATTGCGAGTATAATGAATATCAACTAATTTTTCAAGAATTTTATATCGTTCAATCCGATCACCTTTTTTCAAAATCATAAGTAACTGCTTGTAATCATCAGGCGATCCCAAACCGTAAATACAGGACACGGAAGCAACAATCACCACATCCTTTCGTTCCAACAGCGAACTGGTCGCTTTCAACCGTAATCGATCAATCTCATCGTTAATCGAAGTATCTTTAGCGATATAAGTATCTGTTGTCGGGACGTATGCTTCGGGCTGGTAATAATCGTAATAACTGATAAAATATTCCACAGCATTATTGGGGAAGAAACCTTTGAATTCTCCGTACAACTGCGCTGCCAGGGTTTTGTTATGGGAAAGAATGATGGCTGGTTTTTGAATGTTGGCAATAACATTTGCCATCGTATATGTTTTCCCACTGCCAGTAACGCCCAACAGGGTCTGGAACCGATCCCCTCTTAACACGCTGTCAGTCAATTCCCGAATCGCCTGTGGCTGATCGCCAGTGGGTTGATAATCCGATATTAATTCAAACTTTGCCATTTTTTCAATCCCTGGTCAAAATAATATCTGGTAAATATAGCATTCTTATGACAAAATGTCAAGAGTAAATTTGAAAAAACAGCTCAAAAAAAAAGCACTATCTTTTGCTTCGATAATGCTATTTTTCTATTTTAGAATTACGAATTATTTTTTTATCGGATAGTATTTTACTCCTTATGATTTAAGAATTCACGATTAGTAACCTTTTGTTAAATCAATGATTATGATGGGACAAAAAATGCCTTATTGCGATGAATTTTATAAGATGAAGACCACGAATCCCGAACTCCAAATTCCGATTCTCGTTTTTTTATGTTTTTTCAATCTAAAATCTTAATTCGTAAATCGTAAATCAAAATTATCGATCCTTCAATTTCTTTTTCAATTCTTCTATAAGTCTATCTTTTTCACCTATTGTTTTTCTATTTTCTTTTAATGTTTTTTTATTTTCTTCTATTGTTTTTTTATTTTGTTTCATTGTTGTTCTATTTTTTTCGATTATTTGATCCTTTCTTGCTATCTCTCGTTCAAAGTCCTGTAAATCTTCTAATATCTCATCTTCGATATCCATGGTCTTGCGGACGTCTGGCTCGGCGATTGCCCGTTGTAAGCGACGAATCAGGGGGCGATATTTCTCGGGAAAATCTTGTTCTTTAACATTCAAAATATGATGATCTGACGTGGCATTCTTCTGATCAAATACATTCAACAGTTGCTCGACTTCGGTTTGATATTTCTGGCGCAAGTGGGGTATTTGAATGATAAAGCTATCATGCGTCAGGCTCTCGATAAATTCTTCCCGCTGCTTGATCTCCTCACCAGTTGTAACATCATAATATTGCCGTTGCACTTTAATAATCGGGACAGTAATGTGCTCCAATTTATGACCCAAAAAATAGATACTTAATATGGGCATGGCTTTTTTGGTCTCTTTGCCCATGATCATGGTTCGATAAACATTTTCTTTTTTTTGATATTGCTCGCCTAAATATCTTCTAAAACGCATAATATCTGTGGCAAATTTGGCTTTCTGAATCTCAATCAGTACATTCTTATATCCATCGGCTGTTTGAATTTTTGCTGAAAAGTCTAATCGATAGACGGTTAATGAACGGTTTTCTAATTCAACCACCTTTTCCTGTGGTAGAAAATCTAATGATATTATTTTTTCACCAATAATGGTTGAGATAAAAAGCCTGGCGATTTTGCTGTCGTCCATTAAATATTTAAACACGACATCATATATGGGATTGGCGATGTGCATCTTTTAACCTCTACCTGGACAAAACCTCTCCTTAAGTTTTTATTTTCAAAACTCGAATTTGATTATTTTAAATTCTAAAATCGTCATCCGTAAATCGTAAATCAAAATAATTGAGCCACCGAGCGGGATCGAACCGCTGACCTACTGATTACGAATCAGTTGCTCTACCGGCTGAGCTACGGTGGCGAGCGATAAAATTATTAATGCCAATAATATAATAAACAATATCCAAAAAGTCAACAATTTTCATTTGTGAAGCCAATTAAAAAACTCTTGATTTTTCAAGTAGAATAAACTATATTTTAACAAAATAAAAAAAGGACTAATATGCCAGCTCAAAAATCAAGCCGAGGACACGGATTCGGTACTGCACCGGTTTTTTTAGCCGCGATCAGCACTATTCTGGGTGCGATTTTATTTCTTCGTTTCGGTTTTGCCGTGGCTCATGCTGGAATGTTCGGCGCGATCTTAATCATTCTCATCGGACATGCTATTACCATCCCGACAGCGCTGGCTATAGCTGAAATCGCCACCAATTTAAAAGTCGAGGGCGGCGGTGAATATTTTATGATCAGCCGTTCGTTTGGCGCATTGGTCGGCGGTACGATTGGAATATCATTATATTTATCCCAGGCAATTTCAGTCGCATTTTACATGATCGCCTTTTCCGAGGCATTCACGCCGCTGTTCCCGTGGATTCAACAGCAGAGCGGAATTATTCCTCAAACCTGGATGATTAGTATCCCGGCTGCCATTTTGTTGCTGGTACTGATCGTTAGCAAAGGGGCTGACCTAGGTGTTTCGGCGCTGTGGATTGTCGTCACCACGCTGGGGATATCCCTGTTCATGTTTTTCATCGGCAGGCCGGAGACATCGCAGACCTCGGTCGATTTTTTTGCCAAGGTCCAAAAACCAGACAACTTTTTTATAGTCTTTGCCATCATTTTTCCGGCTTTTACTGGAATGACAGCCGGGGTTGGGCTTTCGGGCGATTTAAAGAATCCACGAAAATCCATTCCCCTCGGCACGCTGACGGCAACCATTACCGGAATGATCGTTTACATCCTGATCGTTTTGAAAATGGGTTATAGCCTGTCGCCTGAAGAATTGGGTGCCGATCAATTTGGTATGAGCAAAATCGCCTTATGGGGACCGATTATTCCCATTGGCTTGGGTGCCGCCACGCTTTCCTCAGCTATCGGCTCTATCCTCATTGCGCCAAGAACCATGCAGGCATTGGCAAAAGATCACATTTTTCCGATATCTCAGGTCAATCAATTTCTAAGCAGAGGCAAAGGCGAGGCAAATGAGCCGGTCAATGCCACGCTGATTACCGCCATTATTGTGCTGGCATTTGTTTCACTGGGAAGCGTGGATGTTGTCGCCCAGGTGATCAGCATGTTTTTTATGATCACTTACGGTTCGTTGTGCCTGGTGAGTTTTCTCGAGCATTTTGCCGGCAATACTTCCTATCGCCCGACCTTTCGATCAAAATGGTATTTGTCTCTTATTGGCGCAATTGCCTGTTTCATCATGATGTTCCAGATGGCTCCGCTGTACGCTTTTTTGGCGCTTGTTGCTATCGTGGTGATTTATGCCAGCCTGAGACGTGGCAGGGAACACGAGTACGATTTGTCAGATATGCTCAAAGGGGTTTTGTTCCAATTGACCCGAAATCTCCAGGTTTTGATCCAACGAAAATCGGCTGATGTAACATCGACTAATTGGCGCCCATCGTTCATTGCGATTTCATCCAGCTCGCTCACCCGCCTGGCACCGTTTGATTTATTGCGATGGATTTCTCATTATTACGGTTTTGGCTCGTTCATCCATTACATAAAAGGACCGTTGAATGATGAAACCAGGATTGAATCAAAGCAAATACTGGATCAATTGATCAAATTAGGGGCTGAGAGCCAGGCAGGGATCTATGTCGATACGATTGTTTCGCCAAGTTTTAAGACGGCAGTGGCGCAAATTATCCAGATTCCAGGTATATCTGGAATGGAGAACAACAGCATTTTGTTTGAATTCCACGAGGACAATGCCTCAGATATTAACAATATACTGGAGGGGTGTCAGTTTGCGGTTATCGTTGACTTCAATATCTGTGTATTGAGATCATCTGAACGACATTTCGGATATAAAAAGAAAATTCATGTCTGGCTAACCCCGGGCGATTATCGCAATGCTAATCTATTGATTTTACTGGCATATATCCTTATGGGACATCCTCAATGGAAAGGGTGTGAGATTGAATTGTTCGCTGCTTTTGAAGAGAAGGAATTAAACAAAGAGGTGAAGAAACTAAACGATTTAATTGATAAAGGCAGGATCCCGATCTCTCAAAAAAACGTTCAGAAAATCCCCTGGAATAGACAGAAGAAACAGTATGAAACCTTAGTCACCGAACACTCGGAGAGTGCCGATATTGTTCTCATGGGATTCTCTTTTGGAAAATTGGTTCAGGAAAAAGGCGATTTTTTCAAAAGATTTCCTAAAATTAAAGATATTTTGTTTGTTCGGGCTGGACAGAAGATTGTGATTAGTGAAGCGGGTGAGTGAGGGGCATCGCTGTCGCGCTAAAAGAAAAAATGAATTGTTATCGTTAACAATCCGTCAAAAAGACGACGGACGTGCCGTTGTCAATTAATTGACATTTAATTGCGAAATATCTCATTTGCCCACAAAATAATTGCCAATTGACAATAGACAATTGTTAATGAAAACATAAGTCTAAGTTTATTAGCCTGACGGCAATGGGGTAAGAGGATGTTGGAGTGCGTGCCTTTATCCGCCCTGGCGGTGGTAGTTGACTTAAAATTGAACAGCCCTGCCACAATCACCTTCCACCTACTAAACTCAAGCAATATAAAAATAACGATCTATAACATCCTGGGACAACCAACGCGCAAGTTAGTAGCAGAGGAATATGTGGCAGGGACACACTCAGTGAAATGGGATGGTCGAGATAATTTTGGGAGTGATGCAAGCAGCGGTGTTTATTTTTATCGAATTCTGGCAGGTGATTTTACTGCATCAA
>CBFDBN010000036.1:0-16355 GCA_965603055.1 uncultured bacterium
TGAATTGTGAATTGACAATTTAGTTAGTAGCTACCAGCAAGATGCTTGCATATTGAGCTAAAATTATTTTTTTTACTGCGACTTTTACAATTTATGCCAATAAAAAAAAGGCAACCATCATCGGTTGCCTTTATATTCAAAAAATAAAATTTCTATTCATCATCCGTTTCTTCCTGGTCAACTGCTTTTTCAGCACGCTTTCCTTTTTCTTTTTCTGGTTTCTTCTTTTCTTTCTTCTCTTTTCGCACGCCTTCAAAATCAACCAGTTCCAGGTAAGCGACTTCCGCTCCATCTCCCTGTCGCAGACCTAATTTTACAATCCGGGTATAACCGCCATTTCGTTCAGCATAGACGGGCGCGATCTCATCGAAAAGTTCTTTAACGACTTGTTTATCCCGAATCGTTTTCAATACCTGGCGCCTGGCGTGTAAAGTGCCACTTTTTGCAAAGGTAATGAGCCTTTCAGCCACCGGGCGAGTCGCTTTCGCTTTTACCGTTGTAGTTTGTATTTTTTTGTGCATAAACAACTGGGTTGCCAGGTTAGTTAGCGTCGCTTTGCGATGACTCGCAGTACGATTTAGTTTATTAAATGCCTTTCGATGTCTCATAAATACAATCCTTTATCGAATCAATAATTTTCAGACTTCAAGTACCTATCCACATCCATTCCAAAATGCAGACCTTTCTCTTCAAGTATCTTTGTCAATTCCGATAGCGATTTTCTTCCGAAGTTGCGGAATTTCAACATTTCCGGTTCATCTCTTCTTACCAGGTCACCAATCGTCTTGATATTGGCAGCCATCAGGCAATTATGCGATCTCACTGACAATTCCAATTCATCAACACTCATCTTCAACAGTTTTCGTATCCGCAATACTTCTTCATCAATTTCAGGACTTTCTTCTTGCTCAGGCTCAATATCAAAATTAATAAATAGTGGAATATGATCTTTCAGGATTTTACCAGCGTATGTTAAAGCGTCATCTGGTGTTATGCTTCCATCTGTCTCAATTTCAAGAATCAATCGCTCGTAATCGATTTTCTGACCAACCCGTGTATTTTCCACTTTAAAACCGACTTTTTTTACTGGCGAAAAAATTGCGTCGATTGGAATCGTCCCAATGGGTTGATCTGGTATTTTGTTTTCTTCTGCCGGGACATACCCTTTACCCCGTCCGATTTTCAATTCAATTCGAAAATTAGCGTTTTCATTCAAAGTTGCGATATGAAAATCCGGGTTCAGAATTTCAAAGTCGGTAGTGCTGTTCATGATATGGCTGGCTTTGAATTCCATCGGACCTTGCAAATCCAGTGTCACTTTATCGGGTCGCTTGTTAATTAATTTGAATCGAATCTGTTTCAGATTCAAAATAATTTGAGCGACATCTTCAACAATCCCGGGTATTGTGGAGAATTCGTGAAGGACGTTTTCGAACCGGACTGAGGTAATTGCCGCGCCCGGCAACGAAGATAACAGAACACGTCGAAGCGCATTGCCTATTGTAGCTCCGAAGCCTCGCTCCAGGGGTTGAACGGTGAACTTACCATAATTATTTGTATATGTTGAATCATCCAATTCAATGCCTTCCGGCATACGAAGATTTGGCCAATTCATCAATCTTGCTCCTTGAGGTCAAGCCTCGCTATTTATTTAGAATACAATTCTACAATTAACGATTCATTAATCTGATCTGGAATATCAGCCCGACTTGGCAAATTCAGGAAAGTTCCGGTTAAGTTTGCTTTATCAAGGCTCAGCCAGGGATATTGTCGATCATCTTTTATCTTTCTTAATGAAGAATGAACCACGGTCAGCTTTTTGCTCTTATCACGAACCCTGACGACATCACCAACTTTTAATGAATAAGATGGGATATCAACATGCTGGTCATTGACCATAAAATGGCGATGCCTGACCAACAACCGGGCAGTCTTTCGAGAAGGTGTAAATCCCAGGCGGTAAATTACATTATCAAGCCGTTTTTCTAACAACTGCAACAAATTTTCCCCGGTGACACCCTTCATTCGGTCCGCTGTCTGAAAATAATTCCGGAACTGCCGTTCCAGAATCCCATAAATACGACGAACCTTCTGCTTCTCTCTCAATTGGACACCATATTCTGATTGCTTAAATCGTCTCGTCCGACCGTGCTGACCCGGTGCATATCCTTTTCTTTCAAATGGGCACTTATTGGTATTACATTTTGTACCTTTTAAAAATAGTTTTTGACCTTCTCTTCGGCACAATTTACAATCAGGTCCGCTATATCTTGCCATTTATGTAAAACCTCCAGTATTTATACATAATTGATAATTTTTAAACGCGCCGTCTTTTGGGAGGACGACATCCATTATGAGGAATTGGAGTGACATCTTTAATTGCCGTTATCTGCAAACCGGCAGCCTGGATTGACCGGACGGCTGCTTCACGACCCGAGCCTGGTCCTTTCACCAGAACTTCAACCTTCCGCAAACCCAGATCCATCGCCTCCTTTACTGCCATTTCCGCTGCCAACTGTGCAGCAAAAGGTGTACTTTTCCTTGAACCTTTGAAACCAACACGCCCGGCTGATGCCCAGGAAATCAAATTCCCATAATTATCAGTCAATGATATAACTGTATTATTAAAAGTCGCCTTCACGTGTGCTACGCCAGTTGCTTCAACCTTTTCGCGCTTCTTGGTTTTTTTTGCTTTTGGACTTGCCAAATCTTACCTCCACAAAACTGGTTTACTGGATTCGATCCAGATGATTATTTACCTTTAGGCCTTTTCCCGCCAATAACCGATCTCCTTTTACCACCGCGAGTACGAGCGTTGGTATGAGTTCTTTGACCACGGACCGGGAGCCCACGTCGATGCCTGATACCACGATAACATCCGATGTCCATCAATCTTTTAATATTCATCGAAATTTCTGCTCGCAGCGATCCTTCAACTTTATAATCAGCAAGCACATTTCTGATTTTTCCCACATCTTCAGTGGACAAATCTTTCACCCTGGTATTGGGATTAACATCTGCCTTCTCGATGATCTCCTGTGATAGCGATCGACCGATACCATAAATGTATGTTAAAGCGACTTCCAGCCGTTTTTCCCGGGGAAGATCAACTCCTGCGATTCGAGCCAAAATTTCCTCCTGATAATAATATTAAGTTCTTACCCCTGTCGCTGTTTATGACGAGGATTTTTACAAATTATTCTTACTTTGCCTTTTCGCTTGACAATTTTACAATTATCACAAATTTTTTTTACTGAAGATCTAACTTTCATATCTTCTCCAACAAAATTGATTATTTATATCGATAAGTAATTCGTCCGCGTGTCAAATCGTAAGGTGATAATTCAACCGTTACCTTATCACCCGGCAAAATTTTAATAAAGTGCATTCTCATTTTACCAGAAATATGAGCCAGTACCTGGTGACCACTCTCTAATTCGACCTTAAAGGACGCATTGGGAAGAGTTTCAATAATGGTGCCGTCTACTTTTATTGGTTCTTCCTTGGGCATAAAATAACTCCATTTATTTAAAATAAACCATCGGTCAGAATATCCACACCATTTTCAGTGATGGCAACCGAATGTTCAAAATGTGCCGATGGCAGACCATCAATAGTTCGGACCGTCCATTTATCATCATCATCAAAAAATACTTCGTACCTTCCCATATTCACCATCGGTTCAATTGCCAAAACCATACCAGCTTTTAAGCGCGGTCCTTTATTGGGTGGTCCGTAATTTGGAATCTGGGGATCTTCATGTAACTTTCTACCGATCCCATGACCGACTAAATCACGAACAACGGAAAACCCTGCCTGTTCCACATGCGTTTGAATCGAATGAGAAATATCAGATAACCGGTTTCCAGCCCGGGCTGCGCCAATCCCATTGTATAAAGCTTGTTTGGTAACGTTGAGTAATTTCCAGGTTTTCTCAGGAATTTCTCCAATTACAAAGGTTCTTGCACCATCACCAAAATAGTTCTGGAATTCCACTCCAATATCTATACTTACGATCTGCCCGGCTTTTAATTTTCCTTTATTGGGAATACCATGTACGACTTCATCATTAATCGATATACAAGCACTCGCTGGAAATCCCCGGTACCCTTTAAAAGCCGGTTTTGCTCCCCTTGATCGGATATATTTTTCAACTTGTTTATCGATCTCCCGGGTTGCGATTCCCGGTCTGATAATTTTTGATATTTGGTCAAAAGTATCAACAAGAATACGACAACTTTTCCTGATCAGCTCAATTTCCCGGGGACTTTTAATAATTATCATTTATCTTCTGAATCCAAAAACATCCTAATATCATTTTGAATATCTGCTATTGATCCATCAGCCTGAAATATTCTGAGTTTGCCTTCATTCTTAAAATATGCTTTCAATGGTTTTGTTTTTTCTTGATAAACTTTTAAACGATTCATGACTGTCTCTTCTGTATCATCCGAACGCTGGATTATCTCTCCTCCACATTCAACGCATTTTTGATCGGCTGGTGGAGGGTTGGTAATTACATTAAAATCCTTCCCGCAACCCCGACAAAGACGACGGCTTGTCAAACGTTCTACAATTTTATTTTCTGCTAACTCAAGGGCAATTACGTATTCGATTGCTTTTTTGATATTTTTTAAATAACCATCTAATGCCGCAGCCTGCTGAACCGTTCTGGGGAAACCATCTAAAATAAAACCCTTGTTACAATCATTTTTTAGTAGTCGCTGCTTTATTAAATCAATCATCACATTATCTGGGACCAGTTCTCCTTTATCCATATAGCTTTTCGCCCTGGCTCCTAACTCCGTACCCTGTTTGATTGCTTCGCGTAAAATATCTCCAGTAGAAATATTCGGAATTCCGTAATAAACGCTCAACAGTTTTCCCTGCGTGCCCTTACCCACTCCCGGCGCGCCCAGCATAATCAATTGCATCATCAGTCCCGAACTTGAATATGATTAAGAGATTCTGGTCAAAACCAGCTTTGATACTGGATTCTTGATACTCGATATTTTTTGCTATCTCTATATCATCAAGCATCCGGTATCTTTCTTAAAATCTTCTCCTTCCCCTTAACTTTCCTCCTTTCAAAAATCCATCGTAATGGCGCATTACCAGGTGCGACTCTATTTGCTGCAGCGTATCCAATGCCACCCCCACGATGATCAACAAAGAAGTTCCACCAAAAAACGATGCAAACATAAATGATACATTAATGAACTTCGTGATAAAATATGGAAAAATTGCTACCAAAGCCAGAAAAATCGATCCCGGCAGTGTTATCCGTGTTAATATATTATCAATAAAATCGGCGGTTCTCTTGCCGGGTCGAACCCCCGGTATAAATCCACCTGATTTTTTCATATTGTCAGCAACATCGACCGGATTAAATGCTATCGCCGTGTAAAAATAAGTAAAAAATACAATCATTCCGCCATAAAGGATCCAGTAAACGAAAGATGTATAATCAAAATACCCGGCAACGGTTTCGACAAATTCGCTTCCCGGGAAAAATGTTTTAATCGTGCCAGGAACGAACATGATTGACTGAGCAAAAATGATCGGCATAACGCCGGCAGTGTTAACCCGCAACGGTATATGGGTGCTCTGTCCCCCATAGACTTTTCTTCCAATAACGCGTTTGGCATATTGAACCGGGATTTTTCGTGTGCCTTGAGTCAATAAAACAACTGCTGCAATCGTAGCGACCATTAATGCAAAAAGAAAAACCTCTGTTAGCAGCGCTCTTGTCTTGCCGATTTGCATAATTTCACTAAAGATTGCATTGGGAAACCGGGCAATAATTCCGACCATGATAATCAATGAAATTCCGTTCCCAATTCCTCGTTCGGTAATCTGTTCGCCCAGCCACATGATCAATACACAACCACTGGCCATGGTTACCATGGTAAATATTTTAAACATGAGCCCCGGGTTCGGTACGACCATTTGTCCCGAAGAACTTGCCCCAATACTCTCCAGAAAGACAGCCAATCCATAAGCCTGGAGCGATGCGATTGCCACGGTTCCATAACGGGTATATTGCGTTATTTTTTTTCGTCCTTCTTCCCCCTCTTTCTGCAGCTTTTGGAAATATGGGAGAACAGCCCCCAGCAATTGGAGAATAATAGACGCCGAAATATAGGGCATGATGCCTAAAGCAAATACTGTTGCCTGTTTTAAAGCGCCTCCAGCAAACATATCATAAAGACTAAATATGCCGCCTCCACCCATATTCTCAAAGAATTCGAATAGCGCTTTTCCATTAATTCCCGGCACCGGTATATGTCCACCGACTCGGCATACAATCAAAATCATTAAAGTGAATAAAATCCTTTTTTTCAGATCAGGGATACGAAATATGCTCTCTATCATCTTTATCATAAAACAGAAATCCTCCCCTGTGCCGCCTCAATCTTCTGTTTAGCACTCTGGCTGAAAGCGTGGGCAGATATCTCAACCTGTCGATTTAATTCACCATCGCCTAAAATTTTTACCGGCATATTTTTCTTTTTAATTAATCCCCGCTCAAGAAGAATAGCAGGATCAATTTTCGTTACATCGTCTATTCGTTCCAGGTCTCTTAAATTAATAACCTGGTATTCTTTTCTAAAGCGATTAAAGAATCCTCGTTTGGGCAACCGTCTTTGAAGTGGTGTCTGTCCACCTTCAAAACCAGGTTTGCTTTTAAACCCGGATCTGGAACGCTGGCCTTTTTCGCCCCGCCCGCTGGTTTTACCATAACCAGAACCCTGACCTCGACCGATCCGTTTTCGTTTTTTCCTGGATCCGGGAGCGTATTTTAAAGTTCCTAAGTTCATAAATTCCTCGTTTATACGCTAAAAATCATTACGATTCACATTAGCAATTTAATTAATTTCCTCAACCTCCACCAGGTGGCTTACCTTATTGATCATACCGCGAATCTGCGGAGTGTCGTTATGTTCAACGGTATGGTGGAGCCTGCGAAGTCCCAACGTACGAACGGTTAGCTTTTGCTTTTTATGATAACCGATGGTACTCCGCTTTAAGGTTATTCTCAATATTTTCGGTTCCTCTTTACTCATTATTACATTTCTCAATGTTAAATATTAGTCGTTTTATAATAAATCAAACTTGTCATGAAATCGGTTTTGTATAGACCTCTGTATAACTAATTTCTTTTTTCCTTGCAACCTGGGTTACATCCAACAGATCTGTCAATGCTCTCATTGTTGCTTTGACAACATTGTGCGGATTGGAAGATCCTATGGATTTTGTTAATATATTTTGAACGCCAACTGATTCTAACACCGCGCGCACCGGGCCACCGGCAATCACCCCGGTTCCTGGGGAAGCTGGTTTTAAAAAGATCCTGGCGGCGCCGAATTTAGCGGTAATTTCATGCGGAATTGTTCCGTTTATCAATGGGACGCGTACCAGGTTTTTCTTCGCATTATCAGCCCCCTTGGTAATTGCATCAGCAACTTCATTGGCTTTTCCAAGTCCGATTCCGACATGCCCATTCCCATCACCAACAACGACAATTGCATTAAAACTAAAACGTCGACCACCTTTCACAACTTTGGCAACACGATTAACCTGAACAAGACGTTCCTTTAAATCAAGTTCACTGGGGCTTATGCGTTCAACTTTCTTCACAAATATATCTCCAAATTTTTATTAAAATTTCAACCCACCTTTACGAGCAGCCTCGGCTACAGCTTTAATCCTGCCATGATAAATGTAACCATTCCGATCAAAGACAACACTGTCGAATTTTAGATCCAGTGCTTTTTTAGCAATATGATCACCGACTATTCCGGCGACCTCAAGTCTATTTTTCGCTTTTGATACGTCACCCTTCAAATCATTAGAAAGACTCGAAAGCCCGGTTATCGTTTTCTGGCTGGTATCGTCAACCAGTTGTGCATAAATATGTTTAAGGCTCTTGTAGACAACTAACCTCGGTCTTTGTGGTGTACCAATCACTTTTTTCTTGATATGGTGTTTTTTTCTTAACCGAGCAAGTTCCTTTTGATTTCTTTTTGCGCTCATAGGGCATTCATTCTCTTAATTTAAAATATTCAAACCTAACTTAATTAAGCAGCAGTCTTGCCAGCTTTACGTCGAACATATTCACCGGCATACCGGATTCCCTTTCCTTTATAGGGTTCCGGCGGACGGAATGAGCGAACTTTTGCCGCAACCTGTCCTACCAACTGCTTGTCAATTCCTTTGACAATAAAGTTTGTTGGATTTTCTACTGTTATTTCGATTTCATCAGGCGGTTTAAAAAGAATGGGATGCGAGTATCCTAAATGGAGCACTAAATTTTTTCCTTTTAGCTCTGCGCGATATCCGACACCCACAATTTCCAGCTTCTTTGAAAATCCCTCCGTCAAGCCAGTTACCATATTAGCGATTAATGTCCTATAAAGTCCATGAAGAGATCGATGGAACTTATTATTGGTCGGTCTGGAAACTTGAATATTTTGATCCTTATATTCCACTTGAATCACCGGATTAATTTCCTGGTGCAGCGATAAATTGCCCTTTGAAACCGTGACAACGTTATTATCTATTTTTATATCTATTCCAGATGGAACGTGGATTGGTTTTTTACCAACTCGTGACAATTTTTATACTCCTTCAGCTATAATCTTACCAGATATAACACAAAACTTCTCCTCCCACGCCAAACTGTCTTGCTTCTCGATCGGTAACTACCCCTTTTGAAGTCGAGAGAATGGCAATCCCCAAATTATTTAGGACTCGTGGGATTTCGTTTGCGTTTACATATTTTCGTAATCCCGGTTTACTAATTCGCTTGATTGAAGATATTACGCTCTTCTCATCTTCATCATATTTCAAGTAAATCCGAATCATGCCTTGCTTGCCGTCATCAATATTGAGATAATTCTGGATATATCGATATTCCAACAGAATTTTCGTAATTTCTTCTTTTAATTTTGAATAAGGAACATCGACTTTTGTATGCTTTGCTTTAAGAGCATTTCTAATCCTGGTCAAATAATCGGCAATCGGATCAGTCATTGACATTATTTATTTCTCCAAAACTTGTGATTAACTTCAAATTACCAACTTGCTTTAACAATACCAGGAATCTGACCTTGTAGTGCTAATTCTCGGAAGCAGATACGACAGAGTCCAAATTTACGATAGTATGCTCGCGGGCGCCCGCATTTTGAGCATCTATTATATTTTCTAACTTTGAATTTTGGCTCCTTATTGGCTTTCGCGATGAGTGCTTTTTTTGCCAAGTTGACTCACTCCTTAATTTTTTAAATCTCTGTACACTTTTGACCAAAAGCTTTAGATCACTTTAAGTACTTTTAACTTTAAATACTATTGATTTTAGTTACTGCGCTTCAGCGCGCTGGTCTCTTAAGTCCCCTCTTTCCTCACAAATGGCATACCGAATGAGCTTAGCAACTCAAAACCTTCCTCATCCGTTTTGGCCGTGGTAACAATGGTAACATTCATTCCCCGAATCTTCTCAATTTTATCATAATTAATTTCAGGAAAAACAATCTGTTCTTTCAATCCCATGTTGAAATTCCCCCGTCCATCCATTGATCGATCGGGAAGCCCGCGGAAGTCACGAACACGAGGAATGGCAACGTTAATTAGCCGCTCCAGGAATTCATACATTCTCCAGCCGCGCAGCGTAACAAAACAACCAATCGGCATACCCTCGCGCAGTTTAAAATTTGAAATAGACTTCTTTGCCCGGGTAATACTGGGGCGCTGCCCTGAAATCACCATTAGTTCTTCAATTGCTGTATCCAAAAACTTGTTATTTTCAATTGCTTCCCCAACCCCGATGTTAAGTACAATCTTTTCCAATTTCGGGACTTGCATGATATTATCATAATTAAATTTTTTCTTCAAGCCGGGGACAATTTCTTCACGATATTTTTTCAATAATCCTGGAAAGTATTCCATCTCTTTGCCTGCTCAAATATATTTTAGTTCTCTACGATGTTTTCGTAACAATCATTTCGCCACAATTCTTACAATACCTGACCCGTGATGTTTTATTTCGTGTTTCGTCCTTTACGGGTTTCATCCCTGTTTTGGTTAATTTATTACACTTGGGACAAACCACCATAACATTGGAAGCGTGTATTGGCGCTTCTCGCTCAATAATCCCACCCTGTGGTAATTTTTGATTGGGTCGAGTATGGCGTTTGATAAAATTAATTCCTTCAACAATGATTCGGTTTCTATCTGGAAATACTTTTAAAACTCTTCCCTGTTTACCTCGATCATTGCCTAAAACGATTTGTACTATGTCATTTTTTTTGATATGCATTATCGTATCGCTCCAACCACAATTGTTTATAATACTTCTGGTGCCAATGATACAATTTTCATGAACTGCTGCTCACGTAACTCCCTGGCAACCGGGCCAAAAATACGAGTTCCCTTGGGCTCGCTTTGTTCATTAATTAAAACAGCAGCATTCTCATCAAAGCGAATAAAACTGCCATCCCTTCGTCCAATCTCTTTTTTGGTACGCACCACCACGGCTTTGCTAATATCACCTTTTTTCACACCGCCTCCAGGAATTGCAGACTTCACGCTCACAACAATCACATCACCGATGCTGGCATACTTTCGTTTCGATCCTCCCAGTACTCGAATGCACATTACTTTTTTCGCACCGGTATTGTCTGCCACATTCAATCTTGTATATTCTTGTATCATTGTTCAACTACTGCTCCTAAAAAATGTAACATCTTTTGGTGAGTGGTTAGTTGTTATAGGTTAGTGGGGTACAGTAATAAGTGTAAAAGCATAAATTAACCACTCACCACTAACCAATCACTATTCTCAACTCACTTTTTCCGATATTAAATAAGCTATTGCTAACTGTAAAATTCTGATTTATCTGTTTAAAGCCAAGCTTCGCCAGTTGCTATTTTGCTTTCTCAATAATTTCAACCAATCGCCATCTTTTCCTTTTACTTAAGGGACGGGTTTCCATAATCTTCACAATATCGCCGATATGACTTTCATTTTTTTCATCATGAACCATAAATTTGCTGGTTTTTTTAATATATTTGCCATATAAAGCATGCCGGATAGATCGCTCTGAAACAATGATACGACTTTTGTTCATTTTGTCACTTAACACCCGTCCAATTTTTACTTTACGATTTCCACGCTCTGTCATACTCTATAATCTCCAATTTATTCAGTGGTTTGCTTGATCGATTTTCGAATTCCCAATTCAATTTCGTGTAAAATAGTCTTAAGACGTGCAATATCTCTACGCACAGACCGAATTCGTAAAGGGTTATCAAGCTGGTGAGTCGCATGTTGGAATCTTAAATTTTGCAACTCCTCTACCGCATCATCAAGACGTTGTCTTATTTCTGTTTCAGGCAACTGTATAATTTCATCTTTGTTCATTATTATTTATACTCCAAAATCAGATCGAGCAACAAACTTTGTTTTTATTGGCAATTTATGGGAAGCCAAACGAATTGCCTCCTGGGCAACATCCCGGGTGACGCCCTCAACTTCAAACAGAATTCTACCCGGCTTTACCACAGCCACCCAAAATTCAGGCGAGCCTTTTCCTTTTCCCATCCGGGTTTCGGCTGGCTTCCTGGTTACCGGTTTGTCGGGAAAAACTCGAATCCAGACGCGTCCACCTCTTTTAATATATCGCGTGATCGCGATACGAGCCGCTTCAATCTGGCGACTGGTGATCCAGGCTGGTTCCAGGGCTTTTAAACCATATTCACCGAACTCAACGTTTGAGCCGCGATGAGCTTTTCCTCTCCTTCTTCCACGCTGTTGTTTACGATATTTTGTACGCTTCGGCATTAACATAACAATAGCTCTCCACTAACCTTTTATCAAACAAAACCTTAAATCGTCAAGCTTTTATGTACTTTATTTTTTAGTGAGTTGTGAGCGATTATTTAATTTTTTTACACTCATCCCTATTTACCACTAACAACTCACCATTCACCACTGCGGTTTAGACCCGGTTTCACTGGTATTCTGTATTAAACTTTTCACCCTTGCAAATCCAGACTTTGACGCCAATGATACCATAAGTCGTCTTGGCAGTGGTACTGGCATAATCAATATCGGCACGCAATGTATGAAGCGGGATACGCCCCTCTTTGTATTGTTCAGTTCGTGCCATTTCTGCACCACCCAAACGCCCGGCACAAGCAATCTTAACACCTTCAGCGCCCATTCGACGAGCAGACATAATCGCCTTCTTCATTGCCCGACGGAAACTGATCTTCGATTCAAGCTGATTTGCCACATTTCTGGCAACTAAATATGCATCTAACTCGGGACGTTTGATCTCTTCGATATTTAGCTGCACATCTTTATTGGTAATACGCTGCAATTCAATTTTCAATTTATCAACTTCTGCACCTTTACGCCCGATTACGATTCCGGGACGTGCTGTGTAGATTGTCAGCGTAATCTTCTTTGCCGTTCTTTCAATTTCAATTTTAGAAATACCAGCATGTTCGAGACGAGCTCGAACATATTTTCTAATGGTTAAATCCTCTTCTAATTTATCGGCAAAATTTCTTTCGTCGAACCAGTTTGAATCCCATGTTCGATTGATGCCTAATCTTAAACCAACCGGATTAACTTTTTGTCCCAAATGTTCCTCCTAAACTAAACTTACTCTGCCAATTCTGCGACTTTAATGGTAATATGACTGGTGCGTTTACGAATTCTAACTGCCCTTCCCATCGATGCGGCGCGAAATCTCCGCAGGGTAACTCCTTCATCGATCCGTAACTCTTTAATATAAAGATCGTCAGGATCTACTTTGGAACTCCCTTCAATATTTAACATATTAGAAATCGCAGAACGTAATGTTTTTTCCAGTGGCATTGATGCTTCTTTTCTGGTAAAATGTAAAATATTTAATGCCTCCCCTACATTTTTACCTCGAATTAAGTCGGCTACACGACGAACTTTCCGAGGAGACATTCGTATATATTTAGCAACTGCTTTCGCTTCCATCATAACTCTCCAATGAGATCGATATTGGATTGATTATTATCGAACAATTTTAGTTATCTAACTTTGCTTTTTTTATCTGATTTTCCTGCATGTCCTCGAAATGTTCGAGTTATGGCAAATTCACCCAACTTGTGCCCAACCATATTTTCACTGATAAATATCGGGATGAATTTATTTCCATTGTGAACTGCAAGTGTATTCCCAACAAAGTCTGGTGTAATTGTAGATGATCTCGCCCAGGTTTTAATAACTTTTTTCAGATTAGAATCGTTTAAAGCCTGGATTTTTTTTGCTAATTTTGCATCTACATAAGGACCTTTTTTAACTGATCTTGCCATAATTCAATAACCTGTTTACTATTTTCTTTTCTTAATAATCATAGAATCTGAACTTTTTTTCTTACGTGTCTTCTTACCTTTTGCCAATACGCCCCACGGAGAACATGGATGGCGTCCGCCGGAAGATTTACCTTCTCCCCCCCCCATCGGGTGGTCAACCGGGTTCATTGCCACACCGCGCACTTTCGGACGCCTGCCCAACCACCTCGTTTTTCCAGCTTTACCATAATTAATGTTTTCATTTTCCACGTTACTAACCTGACCCAAAGTCGCCCGGCAGTCCAACAGAACCATTCTCACTTCGCCAGAGGGTAACTTGATCTGGGCATATTTTCCCTCTTTTGCCACTAACTGGGCATAAGAGCCGGCGCTCCTGGCAATCTGTCCACCCTTACCGATTTTCATTTCAATATTATGTATTGTCGATCCCAATGGAATATTTCTCAGCGGCAACGCGTTCCCAACTCGAATTTCCGTCTTTTCTGCGGAAATAACGGCGTCGTTCACTTTCAGTCCGACTGGTGCCAGGATATATCGCTTCTCTCCATCGGCAAAAATTAATAGCGCAATCCGGGCAGTTCGATTGGGATCATATTCTATTGAACTGACTTTGGCCGGAATATCAAATTTATTTCGCTTGAAATCAATAACCCGGTACGCTCGTTTATGACCGCCTCCATGATGGCGACAGGTAATCCTTCCCCGGTTATTCCGTCCGCCGGTCTTTTTCAATGGCTTGACCAGCGATCGCTCCGGTTTATCCCGGGTAATTTCATCAAACGTTGCAATCGTCTTATATCTAAGGGACGGGGTTATTGGTTTAAAAGATTTTACGGGCATTTTTTTAACTCCACTACCATAATTACTGTTAAACAGTCGATCTAGGTACCTTCAAAGAAATTGATCGCATCACCTTCACGCAAAGTAATGATAGCTTTCTTCCAATCCGATCGTTTTCCACTGGTAATTCCGCGTCGCGTATTCATCTGCTTTGTTTTGCCTTTAATATTAACAATATTCACATTCTCCACGATGACATCAAAACGATCCTGAACTGCACGTTTTACCGTGATCTTATTCGCATTCTTGCTCACTTTAAAGGCGTACTTGCGTTCAATTTCCTGAAGTTTTAACATCTTCTCAGTTAATATTGGTCGAATCAATATTTCATTCGTTTTCATCATGCGGTGCAAACCTCTGTAATTTTTTCGAGTGCGTTCTGTTGAATTAATAGCATCTCACAATTCAATATATCATAAGTTGAGGTATCCGATGCTTGCCGAATAATGAGGTTTGGGATATTCCGCCCGGCTCGCACGATATCAGCATCATATTCAGTTGTTAACAACATGACCTTCTTATCCTGAATGTTCAAGTTTTTCAATATCTGGAATATTTCTTTTGTTTTTGGATTTTCTAACTTAAAATCCTCAACTAATATGACCGCTTCTTGTTTTACTTTATGAGAATAAGCTGACTGTCGAGCCTGGCGCTTCATTTTCTTGTTAATTTTCATCTTAAAATTTCGAGGCTGCGGTCCAAACACACGTCCACCGCCTACCCATAACGGAGAGCGAATCGTACCAGCGCGTGCGGTTCCACGTCCTTTTTGTCTCCATGGCTTACGACCACCACCTCGAACCATTGTTCGATTTTTTGTTGAGACGGTACCCTGGCGACTATTCGTCATCTGGGTGCGAACAGCCTGGTAAATGAGATGATCGTTCGGCTCAACCTCGAACACCTCATTCGGAAGCGCTACCGAATTGCCTGATGACATTCCATCGATTTTATATACATCTAATTTCATATCTTTACCGTTTGGCTCATTATTCTTATGCGATTATGATTGCTTTCTGATATATACATAACTTTTTATGTGTCCCGGAATAGCTCCTTTTACAATAAGGATGTTTTTTTCGGCATCAACTTTCATGATCTTGAGATTCTTAACCGTCACATTTTTGCCACCCATTCTTCCAGGCATCTTCACACCTTTAAAGACCCGTGATGGGTAAGATGATTGACCGATGGACCCTGGTGCTCGATGCCGATCACTTTGTCCATGTGTTTTTGGGCCGCCGGCGAATTTGTGACGTTTTACCCCACCAGCAAATCCTTTCCCTTTTGAAACACTTGTAACGCTAATTCTGTCACCTACCGAGAAAATATCCACCTTAATCTCATCACCCAATTTTAAACCTGACTGGGGATCAAAATTTTTGAACTCTTTTACAATTCTTAAGGGTTTGGTATTCGCTTTTTTAAAATGACCCAATAATGGTTTTGTGGTAACTTTTTCTCTTTTCTGTTCAAAACCGACCTGCACAGCATCGTAGCCATGTTTTTTCTTTGACCTGATGTCGGTAACATAACACGGTCCTGCCTCAAGTATTGTCACGACCACGTTTTCACCCTTCTCGTCAAAGAACCGTGTCATCCCTAATTTTTTACCAATTAAGCTACTCATTTTCTCTTTTCATTCAATTATAATTATCGTTTCAATTATTCAACAACATCCTAAATCTTTTTTTAAATATTCAAAAATGGTAGACAAAAAATTATGAATAAAATCTTGAATCATACTTTAATTTCAACATCAACTCCAGCCGGCAGCTCTAATTTCATAAGCGCATCTACTGTTTTGGGATTTGAGTTCAAAATGTCGATTAATCGCTTATGAATTCTGGTCTCGAATTGTTCACGCGATTTTTTATCGACATGCGGTGATCTCAACACAGTATACACACTTCTTTTTGTTGGCAAGGGTATTGGACCCGAAATATGTGCCCCGGTTGCCTTTGCCGTTTTAATTATCTTATCCGTTGACTTATCTATCAGTCGATGATCATAAGCTTTTAGTTTTATTCTAATCTTTTGTCCAGCCATAACATTACTCCAACACAATAGTTTCTATCTTTAAAAAAAGAAGATGCCTGCCAATTATTCAATAATTTCCGTTACCACACCGGCACCGACCGTACGACCACCTTCACGAAT
>CBFDBN010000037.1:0-16140 GCA_965603055.1 uncultured bacterium
CCAATACTAAGTTTAACAATCGTAATCAATCATTATTGCTGCGCTGCAAAATCATGTCACTATAAGAACACTCGATCAGGTTTGTGGATTGACTTCTTAACAATTCTATATAATCTTCACATTGTTTTTTTAATTTTTCCTTCCCAATTTTGCCAGTGCTATCAATTACTTCGATTTCGACGAAAGCTCCGAGTTTTTCGACCTGGTCAATATGAAATTTGACATTATCGATGAAGTAAATCTCTCGTTTTTTATCGACAATAACGAGTACGCCAAGCGATTTAGTCAGAATCTCTTTTAATGTCGAATCCGGTTGCGGACGATAGAGCATGACGATAGATTGCTTGGGACCAGCCTGATCTTCCCGGTCGTAATGAATGAGATGATGTTCGATGTTTCCCTCGCGAAGTTTCAAGCGTCCCTGTGTGCAGTTAAAATAGGTGTCGATTTGATGGTCTTCGCCTTTGTAGATGGCATTTCGCTGTTTCAAAGTTCTTCTTACAAAATCAGGATCGGAACAGTGGGCTTTGATTTCGATGTTAAGAAAGCTCATTTTTTTTATTAAGTGGTTAAGTTCAAATCTCAAATAGAAACCAGGTTTCTTTTCTTCTACTGCATGCGACGAATTCGCACTTCAATGTCTTTCACTTCTTTCAACAGTTCCACCAATTCATTCGGATCTGTTTTGCCATAATGATAGGGATATAATATTTTCGGTTTGAAAGTTTTGGCTGCGTCAGCAACCATCCCCGGGGTCATGGTATAGGGCAAATTCATGGGTAAAAAGGCGATTTCGATGTTTTTCAATGCTTTCATCCCTGGTATATTCTCGGTATCGCCAGCCACGTAAACTCTTTTATCCCCCAGTGTGATGATATAGCCATTGCCCTCGCCTTTGGGATGGAACGGTTTGCCACTTTTCCGCTTATGCACGATATTGTAGGCAGGAACAGCTTCAATCTTAATGTTTTCATAGGTTTCTGTCTCGCCATTTTTCATGACGATCCCGGCTTCGATCTTTTGATAGCATTTTTCGGTGAGGATCAATTTTGTTTTTTCTTTTTTAATCAAATTCAATACTTCGGGATCGAGATGGTCGCTATGCTCGTGGGTCACCAGAATTAGGTCGGCTTTGGGCAATAGGGTGTAATCTGCCTCTCGACTGACCGGGTCGATGTGGATAATTTTCTCCCCAAATTTAAACATCAACGTGCCATGCCCAATAAAAGTGATCTCTAAATTTCCAGCCGAAGTTTTGATGGTATCCACTTCAAACGTCTGCTGTGACAACGCTGGCAGCGTGAACAGCATGATTAAAATTACGATGGTTAAACGCATGGTTTGCCTCCTGTTTTATTGATTTTATTATAAAATGGATGTAATTATTTAGCCAAATGAAGCAGTACAATCTTCGGAATGAACAAACCAGGTTTCTACGAGAAACTTGGTTTGTTACTTTTACAACTTAAAATCCATATCCCTAATCCCCAATCCCGAATTCCTTATCCCGAACAAAACTCATCGCCCGTTCTGCCATTGCGGTGATAGTGAGCGACGGATTCACTCCCAAATTCGCTGGAATGGCAGATGCATCGACGATGTATATATTTTCATATCCAAATACCCGGTGGTATTCATCGATCACGCCATGTTCTCTGTCTTTTCCCATAATACAGCCGCCTAAAATATGCGCGGTCATGGGAATATTAAACAGCACTTCGGTGAGGGCATTTTGTGGAATAGCATCCATCCGTTTCGCCATGCCCCGCAAGGCTTGATTCGCCTCTGGAATGTAAGTGGGAATCTTTTTGCCTTCATTTTTTGAGACCAGTCCTTTTTTGAACAGTGTCCACCAGCGTCGCTTCCTTGAAATGGTGAGATAGTTATCCAGCGTTTGCATCACCAGCAGAATCACGCTGTTTCGTCCCCAGTTATAGGGGAGGCGGGTTCTCAAAAACAGCAAGGGATGACGGATACAATTCCATAAGAATTTCAGTGGTCGGGGAATTTTTCCCCCGCCATCGGTCATCAACCCGGCAAAAATCGCCATCACATCCGAGCCTTTGGGATAGCGCACTAATTCGATATGGGTGTTGTCATTAACAAACACGCTTGACGTAATGGATACACCGAGAGAATGCTGTTGATTCTTCCGCGAAGTAACGCCGGCCAATACTTCGCTATTGGTACGAACAATATGCCCCAGCTTATCAGAAAGATGGGGCAATGAGCCCCTTTCTTTACAACGCATGAGTAATTCCAGTGTTCCGATGACGCCGGCGGCAAAAATCACTCCTTTTGCCCGGCGTACTTCCTTTCGTTTGAATATAAAATCGGTGACCCGCTGGGAAGTAATGATATATTCGCCTTTTTCACCCGGTTTTACATCAATGACTTTTTGTTCCGGAACAATTTCAGCGCCCAATCCTTCGGCTAAATAGAGATAATTGCGATCCAGCGAATTTTTGCCGCCATCGCGACAGCCGACCATGCAGTGCCCTGTCATAGTGCAGCCTCTTCTTGCCGGTCCCTTGCCGCCAAAATAAGGATCAGGCACCACGACACCTGGCTCGCCAAAAAATACACCCACATCTGATGGTTTAAAATATTGCTCACGTCCGATTTCCCGGGCATAGTTCTGTAACATATAATCAGTAGGCCAGAATTTGGGATTGGTCGTCACACCGAGCATTTTTTTAGCGGTCTCGTAGTGGGGCATTAGTTCAGCTTTCCAGTCAGGCACCACTCCTTTCCATTGGGGATCGTTGAAAAATGCATCAGGTGGGACAAAAAGGGTATTGGCATAAACCAGGCTGCCCCCGCCAACACCGCTGCCACCGAGAATAAGCACGTCATTTAACGGTTGAATCCGTTGAATCCCGTAACAGAACAATGCCGGTGCCCAAAGAAATTTCCAGAACGCCCAATTGGTCTTCGGAAAATCCTGTGCCTGCCATCGTTTCCCACTTTCAATCACACAAACTGTGTACCCTTTTTCCGTCAGTCGTAACGCTGCCACACTGCCTCCGAATCCAGATCCGATCACAATATAATCGTAAGTCATTTCCTCCTCCGAATAGTAAATTTGGTATAATAGTTTTACGAAAGAGTAATTAAAATACCAAAATTTAAAAAACAAATTTTAAATAAATTTCAATGAACAAATTATTAAATTACAATTTTGTGAGCTATTTTTTCATTTTTGTTCGGATTTGTCCAGGTTGGGATTATCATGTATCATATTGGAAATCTCAAATGAATCGTTCAATATTAATATACGAAAATATCCATTTTTTGTCAACGAAATTATCTTGTTAAAAATCAATAATCTTAATTACTTTTAAAAATTGAAAAATCCCCAATCCTGCTGTAAACAGGACAACGATAATTCCCAAAATATTAGCCAGCACTCCATTTTTAAATTCACCCAACAAATCACCCCGGTTCATCACCACTAAAAGAAAGATAGCAACCAGGGGTAGAAGAATACCATTAGCTGCCTGGGCAAAGACAATCGCGGCAATGGGACTTTTTCCGACCATGGCAAATATCACCCCGGTCAAAATAATCGCAGCCCAGACGGCTTTAAATCTCCAATCTTTTAAATTTCGCTGCCATCCCATGATGCCGGCTGTGGCAAAAGCAGCAGCCAACGGCGCGGTTACAGCGCTGGTCATTCCTGCTGCAAAAAGTCCGATGGCAAAAAAATATTTAGCGGCTGATCCCAACAATGGTTCCAGTTGATTTGCCATGGTTGCCGCATTTTTGATCTCAATATCATGTTGAAAAAAGGCAGCCGCAGCCGTTGCGACAATTGCCAGTGTAATTAAGCCACCGATGGAGATCGAAACAGCCGTGTCCATTCTTGATTCTGCTAATGCCTGTTTACGTGGAATGAATTCAGCCCACTTCTCCTGAACCGAGCTGGAGTGGAGAAATAAATTATAAGGCACGACGGTTGTGCCGACCAGGGCAATCGTAGTAATCATTGCGCCAGTTGGAATCCGGGGTTTAAATATACCTGCCAGGAGCGAGGAAATACCGGGACGAACAATGATCGCCGTTAAAATAAATACGACACTCATGATCAACACCAGTGCAATCAACATCCGTTCAATAACTCGATATTTGCCAGTAACTAACAAAGAAAATGCCGCGGCGCCGACCAGAACTGCCCAGGTGTTAGAAGAAACATCAGTCAATGCTTCCAGCCCAATTGCTGCGCCGATAATATTACCGGTCTCAAAGGCGGCATTGCCAAACGCAATGGCAGCGACTACGAGCAGCGATGACAAAACAGCCAGAACAGGGTGGACAAAAGTAGATCGGATGGCTTTGCCAAGCCCGGCTCTACTGATCAAACCTAATCGACTGGACATCTCTTGCAATACCATCGTGGCAAAGATCGAAAAAAAAATGACCCAGAGCAAAGTGAAGCCATAATTGGCGCCGGCAACACTGGCGGTCGTTACCGTTCCTGGACCGATAAAAGCTGCGGTAACTAAAAAACCGGGGCCTAAGTTTTTTAATTTCTTCAACATAAATTTTGCTCTCGCTTTTTAGCCGGAATTGATTTTCTGCCTTCAGTATTTAAAACAACGAACGACTGGCAACTTACAACTGATAACATCAATATTAATTAAAATATGCCTCATCATCATCTTCAAACTCATCATCAATAAATAAATCTCGACCTTCTTTTTTTCTTTTGATAAAAATCCCGGCAAGGAATACAGCGATTCCCATTGGAATGCCAATCCACAAAAAAAGCATATTTCGGTAGCGTTCTTCTGCCTGTAATTCAGCAAGCGTCTCCTCAATCGTAAAAGTTGTATCGATCTCTATTTTTTTCCCCCATAAATTTGAAGCTGAGTTGTCTTCGGGATCTGCAATCATAGTAATCGAAAAGAAATAGATAGCAATTGAGACAATTATTAACAAGATTCCGATGATGTATAATGATTCATGAAATTTCATTACCAGTAATATAAATAAAAATTTTTAATATTCCAATAAAAGATTGTCAAATTTTTTTGCAATCTTTAGCAATATAACCTATAATATAAAGGTGGGGCTGATTATCATATTGTTTATTATTACTTTTTCGATAAAACGATGTGTACCAGAGAATATCGTTGGTTTCAATGGTACCTGAATTAACTTTCGGATTTTAACAAAGGTGGAGACATGCCAAAAATATTTATCAGTCATGCCTCGGAAGATAATGAAATATCAAGAAAATTAGCAAAACATTTAAGGCTTGATGGCGCAGAGGTCTGGATATATTATACAGAATTTGAGGTTGAGGATCGCCTGCCAAAAGCCTTCAAAGAAGCTATTGAATGGTGCGATACGCTTATCCAGTTATGGTCTAAAGCATCTGCCAACTCTGATATCGTGAAGATGGAATGTAGAAGAGCCCTGGTTTTAAACAAAACAATTATTCTTTGCGTGCTCGATGATACCGAGCAAAGACACGGTTTATCCAAATCTTTAAATGTCGATTTTAAAGATTTTGATAAGGGATACAACACCCTGGCTGAGATGTTGAATTTAAAAAAAGATAACGAGGATGAAAGCCATGAATCCACTGGCGAATATGATAGCGACGATGAACCAGGATTGACCCATATTGAATTGAGAGGTGAGCCTGGCAGGTTATCAGAAAATCAAGCCGCGGCAATGATTAAAAATTACGATTTTTTTGACCTAAAGCGGAATGAGAAATGCCCCGGTGTCGAAAGGGAACTGCAAATTCAAGAGATAAATGGTGATAAAGTCATTCTTGATCGAACATCGGGTCTAATTTGGCAGCCGGGAGGTTCTTCCAATTCGATGTGGTATGACGAAGCGAAAAACTGGATAACAGAACTCAATCAGCATGGTTATGCTGGTTATAACGATTGGCGATTTCCCACGCTTGAAGAGGCAATGAGCTTGATGAAAAACGAACGAGATGATAGCGGCTTATATATTGAACCGGTATTTGCCCATAAACAGGCAGGGATCTGGACATCAGATTTGAATGAGAATGCATCACGCGGCTGGGTTGTCTTTTTTAATTTTGGTAGTTGCTATATTAATTGCTTTGATTTTAATAATTTTGTACGAGCCGTGCGAACTAACAGTGAACTGGATTGAAAATATAGAACAAACTTCCTCTGAGCCAAACGTACAAATTAGAGATTTTTTACTTGTTAAGGTTTAGTTTGTAACATTGCATGAGCAATTTTTTCGACAACAATTCCATGTTCCAGATAAAAGCGGCAGCAGCAGTAGCAGCAGTACCTCCAATAGTGCTATGAAACTACTGCCGCTGCAACTGCTGCTTTTCAGTTTCAAATCACCAGAGTTGTTTTTTGCCTGAATTGGTCGGATATTACATTTTAACCCTTAGCGAGTATAAGATGGATGTCCTTGAAAAAATTAAGAAGTTAATTAAACCTTATCAGCAAAAAAAACTCTTGACTTTAACAATAAAATCCATTATATTGACATCAATGATCGCGGGGTGGAGCAGCTGGTAGCTCGTTGGGCTCATAACCCAAAGGTCGTAGGTTCGAATCCTACCCCCGCTACTAACGATAAATTAAGGGATTAAGTTGTGCTACTTAAGCCCTTTTTTGCTTTATATATTAACTTTTCCAACCGTATTTCCAACCTGTATCAGAAATTTTCTATTTCTTATAATGAGAGCCGTTCAATTTTTTCCCTGTTTAATTAATTTTCAGATATTCATTTATATGAAAGAATTTCTTCTTTTTGATGGGTCTTCACTCGATACGATTCCATAAAATTTACTACATCTGTGAGACTATATCTTACCGATCGACCAATTTTTATATAAGGAATTCCCTGCCCTAAAAATCGGTCATTTCTCAACGTGCTTAATGCAATCTGGGTGATCTCTGCAACTTGCTTCTCTGTTAAATATTTTATATCGTTATTCATAGTCCCAACTCCAAATCTATAAATATCTCCAACTATTAATCTAAATTGGAAAAAGATCCAAAAACTTAATTTTCTCCAAAACAAACCCATTTCACGCCTGCCGATTTCGCTGCAGATCTCGTAAAGCTGCCAGGTTCCTGAAAATCGATTTCTCCAGCGAATTCTCATATTTGAGAATTTTTTCAATTTCTAATTTACCAGGAATATTTTTTAGTCGTTCAATTATTTCAAATCGTTTTTGCCGGTGAAAAACCTCTTTCATCTCGATCAATTTTTGATGCTCAATTTCATAATACCCGCTTTTAATTTTACCCAACAACTGCGGAGTTAAGCTGCTGATATAGTCATCAAATTTCTTCCGATGTTCTTTATTAATTTCATCTGTTTCAATTTCCAATTTTTTCTCAAGCACATATTTTATGAAAACTTCATCATTGGTGAAATCAAATTCGTTCTCTTCTAACAAATTAATTTTTTGCTCATGTTTTAATAACGCTTGCTCCGAGATATAATCCGAGTAATTATAATATTCCATTGGTGGTTGAACAGGAACTGTTTGTTTGTAGAATTTATCAAGAAAATCGTCTTTTGTATAATAATTTTCAATTATTGATGTCTTAAAATCATCCATATTATCACTAATCTGTTCAGTTTCGTATCGCATCAGCCTTCTCATTCTCCAATAATTCACTCCAATCTTTTCCACCAATAGTTCTTCTAATTTCCCGATTGGTTGAAGCGTATCATTCAGTTGTAATATCAACAACTCATATTCATTTTGATTCTCTTTTCCATCTCCTTGGCTGATCACAACTTCCTGGGAAAATATCCCGTGTTTCACAGCATTTTGACTCACAGTTTCCTTACCCACATCAGACTTGTATCCTGTTGATAATAAAGCATTCTGTTGATTTGCTTCATTTTGTCTTTCACTCATTTTTCATAATAGACTTTTGCAAAATTAAGAATTTGATGTCATTCCAACCGAAACGAAGTGGAGTGAGAAATCTGTAGGTTTTATAATATCAATTTTTTAATCAGATTTCTTCCCGATAAATCGGGACTCGAAATGACAATCTATCCTATTTTGCAGATCTCTATTTTCGTAAAAATATGAAATTAAGTTAAAAAAGTCAAGAAGAATTTTAAACAATCATTGTAGAATAATCTACAAAAAGATATTCCTGAAGTTTTTATTAAAAACATTTTTTAACCTTATTAGCTATTGGTAATATGTGAGATAGATACTATCTAAAAAATTCTGGCACTTATTTTGTATTTGCAGTGAGTAAAACTGTTGGGGGCACAGAAACAGAATCTTTCTTCGGCAAATTTTTATAATTAATTGTATCGGAATTTCAAAGTTTGTATAAAAAATATTATAAAAAAATCTTACAGGGAGCAACGGAGTTAAAAGAGATTCACGGAGAATTTTTCAAGGGATAATTTGGTGGTTACAAAATCCAGTTTTAACTCTGCTTCCTTTGTTTCTCCTTGTTGGGAATTACTGAAAAAATAATCTGCGAACCACTTTGTGCTTTATTCGCCTTAGGAGAACTGTCACAAAAGAAAAACATTAAAATATCAATCCTGCGAACTATTTTTTGGTTTATGAGATGGCCAGGTTTGATGATTGGATAACTGGGTGATTGTGATTTGAAAAAATATTAGGTGAGTGATATGAATGTAAAAGATGTTGTTTACGAAGCAGACAAAACAGAGGCAAATAAATTAGCGCAGTCAATCAAATCTACTGGAGATCAGGCTGAAAGCAGCCAGGTGGAAATAGTCATTAAGGGTATGAGTTGTGCGGCTTGTGTCCGACGAGTAGAGGACACTTTAAAAGGAGTACCAGGTGTATTAGAAGCTCCAGTAAATTTAAGCACGGAACGCGCCCGCATTACTTACTTGGCTGAATTAACCGATTTGAAAAAGCTGGTAAAAGCAGTTGAAGATACCGGTTACCAGGCAGCACTGTTAAGCGAAGATACAACCGAGGATTGGGAGACAACTGAACGGGAGCTAAACTACAAACATTTGCTCCACAAGATGATATTTAGTGCGATCTTATCTGTCATTATTTTAGCTGGCTCGATGTCGGAAATTTTCAGCTTTCTCAAGCATATCCCGGAACAGGTTCGATGGGTCACACTTTTTATTTTAACGACGCCAGTATTAATCTATTCTGGCGCACAATTTTACATCGGAGCATGGAAAGCGTTAAAACATCGTGCGGCAGATATGAATACACTAATCGCTATTGGAACAGGAGCAGCTTATGTTTATTCGATCGTAGCAACATTTTTCCCTTCATTTTTGCCCGAAAATATGCGTAACATTTATTTCGATACCACAGCGGTTATCATTACGCTAATACTCGTCGGCAAAGTACTTGAAGCACGCGCCAAAGGTCGTACTTCAGAAGCGATAAAAAAGTTGATGGGCTTACAGGCGAAAACCGCTCGTGTCATGAAAAATGGAAGTGAATTTGATATTCCAATCGAACAGGTATTGGTTGGTGATGTGGTCGTGGTACGTCCTGGTGAAAAAATTGCGGTGGATGGTAAAATCGTAAAGGGTTCATCATCTGTTGATGAATCAATGATAACGGGCGAATCGCTTCCCGTGAAAAAAGATATTGGAGACGAAGTTATTGGTGCGACGATAAACAAAACCGGCTCATTTCAGTTTCGAGCAACAAAAATTGGTAAAGAAACCGCATTGGCGCAGATCATTCGTATGGTGCAGGAAGCCCAGGGTTCAAAAGCGCCCATTCAGCGACTGGCAGATATGATCGCCAGCATTTTTGTCCCCATCGTTATTGGGATTGCCATTTTAGCATTTGTCACCTGGTTCAATTTTGGACCTGAACCGGCTCTAACTTATGCGCTGATAACTTTCGTGACAGTTCTCATCATTGCCTGTCCCTGTGCACTGGGACTGGCAACACCGACTTCGATTATGGTCGGTACGGGCAAGGGCGCTGAAAACGGAATTTTAATTAAAGGCGGTGAAGCTCTGGAAACCGCCCACAAAATCGATGTCATTATTCTGGATAAGACTGGGACAATTACCATTGGCAAACCAGTGGTTACCGACGTTATCGCAGTGAATGGATTTGATCAACATGATATTTTTGAAATGGCGGCTTCGGTTGAGCAGGGTTCCGAGCATCCATTGGGTGAAGCGATCTATGAAAGCGCCCGTGAAAAAAATTTGAAAATTCTGGAATCTTCAAATTTCAGAGCGATCCCCGGTCACGGCGTCGAAGCCCAGGTTAATGGGACAAAGATTTTTTTGGGGAATTTAAAATTGATGCAGGATCGGAAAATTGATTTAGGTGTGCTAAAGGATCATTCCGTAAGCCTGGCGAACCAGGGGAAAACACCGATGTTTATAGCATTCGATAACAAAACAGCAGGTATCATTGCCGTTGCTGATACCGTGAAACAAGATTCTGCCAGAGCCATTGATGATCTGCACAAAATCGGACTTGAAGTTGTTATGATGACCGGCGATAATAAACGCACTGCCGATGCGATTGCCCGTGAAGTGGGTGTCGATCGAGTCTTCGCAGAAGTGCTGCCCGAGGATAAATCCCTTCAGGTGAAAAAATTACAATTGGAAGGTAAGGTTGTGGCAATGGTTGGCGATGGTATCAACGATGCGCCAGCTTTAGCCCAGGCAGATATTGGTATTGCCATTGGAACAGGTACCGACGTGGCAATAGAAGCCAGTGATATTACTTTGATAAAAGGAAGCTTAACCAGTGTGGTAGCAGCCATTCAACTGAGCAAAGCAACAATGCGAAATATCAAACAAAATTTGTTTGGATCATTCATTTATAATACGGTAGGCATTCCGATTGCCGCTGGTGTGTTATACCCGTTTTTTGGAATATTATTAAGTCCAATCATTGCCGCTGCCGCCATGGCTGCGAGTAGCGTGACGGTTGTTTCCAATGCACTGCGGTTACGGAGGTTTAAAGTGAAAGAATTGGTTTAAGCACCAAATAACAAATCTCAAATCAATGTCATGAAGATAAGGGAATTGTTACCGAAAATAATATTGATTACAGAATTTAAATTAGAAGCGGATAGGTCAAAATTTCAATTACTATGATAAACTAATTCTTGAAAAAAATACCGAAAGTGTAATTTGCCTTACAGAAAAGTTCTGAAAACAATTTATATTGTAATCATAAAAGTTTTGAATTCCAATTTGAAACGATTTCAATTTTAAAAACAATTTCAAAAATGAAACTCTTTCATTTTATTTGGAACTATTATTTTAAAATGTGGTAAAAATTATCCTATACCAGGACAAACGATATTGTGTCACCTGAGAGAACATCTTCTATGAAAAAAACAAACCATAGATATAGTGATATCTTAGCGAAGTATTTACAGGATTTGGACCAGATTCCTCAGATCACGCCAGAGGAGGAGGTCGATTTAGCCCGGCAAATTAAAAAAGGAGATAAACAGGCACTGAATAAACTGGTGCGCTCCAATTTGAAATTTGTGGTTTATATTGCCCGGGAATATGAGGAGCGTGGGTTGCCCTTTGACGAACTGATCAGTGAAGGAAATTTAGGACTTTTGGAAGCTGCCCATCGGTTTGATCCTGAACGAGGATATAAGTTTATTTCGTACGCGGTTTGGTGGATTCGTCAATCCATTCTGCGGGCGCTGGCTAAGTATTCTCGCCTGGTAAGAGTCCCAATTAATCGAACCTGGGTAATACAAAAAATGGCGACGATTGTAAATAATTTAGAGCAGGATTTAGGTAGAACGCCCGCTTTGGAGGAAGTCGCAAATGAATTGGATATTCCTGTTGAGGAGTTGTCGGAAAATCTTTCCTATTTAAAACATGAAGTATTCCTGGAAGATTCAACACGCCCGTTCGATGATAGTTTATCGTTAATTGATAAAATCAGCAGTAAAGAATTCAGTGCACCAACAAGCGGGTTGATTGAAGAATCGATGAAGACTGATATTCGATTGGCGCTTGAATCACTGACCCGGACAGAGGCAGAAGTGTTAAGAAAATATTTCGGAATTGAAAGAGAGCGTCCCCTGACACTGCTGGAAATTGGTGACGAAATGAACCTGAGTCGAGAACGGATCAGGCAGATTAAGAACAAAGCGCTTAGAAGACTGCAATATTTCCATCGCCGTGAAAAGCTGCGGTTTTATCTTGATGAAATGAAATAGAATTTTAGTTATCAAAAATTTTTTGGATAAAGATATTCTAACTGAAAATCAACTTCGTTAATGCTACAGGCTGTTAGCTTGCTTTGAACAACCAGTATGTTTGCTACAATTATTACTTCTTTTTGAGGATATTTACCAGCTTCTTTTTCATCGATAAAGTATCGCAAACAATCCTGTTTGCGAACTGTACAAAATTATAATAACAAATAAATCTCCTAAGAATGCTATCATTGAAACATTAACTGAATCAAATGAGTTAACCTTTACGGGACTAAAAAAAAGGCGTACAAAAAATTATGCGTCATAAACTAAATTTTAGAATTGATATTGCTTAATTGACAATTATTGGGAGGTTGAGGCAATGAACAATGAAAAATTTAGAATGATTGTAAGCTTCACACTTATTATCTTATGTGGGCAGATTTCTGACTGTGCTCGTCGTAAATATCTCGATCCAACGACCAAGGAAATTATTTCTAAGGAAGAGGATGGTATTATTTACCTGGATACTGGGGAAGAACAACCGTCACAAGCCAGGATTAATGAAACCGCGCAAGTTATCAAAGTTGAGTATGGAAAGGCATCTTACTATGCAGACAAATTCCAGGGAAAGCCAACCGCCAGCGGTGAATTGTACGATAGAAACAAATTGACTGCAGCACACAAAACGCTTCCATTCGGTACATTCTGTCGGGTGACGAATGCCGCAAACAAGAAAATGGTAACCGTTCGCATTAATGATCGGGGTCCTTTTACCCGGGGCAGAATCATTGATCTTTCCTACCAGGCGATGCGACTGCTCGATGGTATAAGAGCGGGGGAGATTGATGTGATGGTTGAGGTGTTGAAATGATTTCTGGATGCGAAGCTATCCTGGCTGCTATTCCAGATATCATTATAGCAGTGGATATTAACTGAATCTACACCTGGGCAAATCGAACTGGCTTCGAGTTTTTCGGTGATGATTTCATAGGCAAGGAAGCGTCTTTTTATTTCGGGGGTGAACAGGATATTTACGATCGAGTTCAGCCGCTTTTTGACGGCGATGAGAATGTGGTTTATGCTGAAAGCTGACAGCGGCGCCAGGATGGTGAAAAACGATTGCTCGCCTGGTGGTGTCGGGTACTTAAAGATGCCCGGGGAAAAGTAATTGGAGCTATATCAACAGCGCTGGACATCACGGAACAAAAACAGGCTGAGGAACAAATTCGTTTACAAAAACATTTATGATTAGAATTTCCTTGAGTTAGAAGAAGAACACACTGAAAAAGATTTAGAACAAGCCCTGCTTAACAGCATCGGAAAAGTGTTATTAGAATTTGGCAATGGCTTTGCTTTTATGGCACGTCAACAAAAAGTACTGATAAACAACAAGTGGAAAGAAATTGACTTGCTATTTTACCATAATAACAGGATTATAAATTTTGAATTATCTCTAAAATATCCCCCGGCTTATTCGCTTCGTAATTTGGTTGAATACTCCAATTGGTATCATCGCCATGAAATCCATAAAAGGCGCCAATAGTGATAATTACAAAATTTGAAGTCTTATCTTTTAGAAAATGATTCGCTTTTTGGGCACATTGCATATCTGTTTCATGATCGCCGATATAAATCACAAATCCTGATTTCGAGGTTGTCAATTTTTCAATGCACAAAAATAGTCCGTCTGGTTCAGGCTTTTGTTTATCCAGTGCAACTTCCTCATAACCGATAATACAGTCGAAATTTTCCCTCAATCCGATATTTTCAAGCTGCTGAGCGATTCCATTTTTTGAATTTTGCGAGACAATGCCTTGAGGAAACATTTTTAATGATTGGATTACATCTTGAATTCCATCGAAAAAAGGAACCGGTGTTTTTTCATTCAATTGATAAGGTGTCCACAATTTGCCAGAATAATCGATCTCTTCTTCTGTGAAGTTAAATTGTTTTTTATACAGGTCTCTCCAATTCGCTGCACGGTTGTTGGCTAACATGTATGATTCCAGTGATTTTAGTGCTGCAAATTTTTCTGGATCTATTCCTTTCATGTCTTTGATAATCCGCTTTGTCACATTATAATTTTTAAGCCAGGTATCGACCAGGGTACCGTCGTAGTCCCAGATGATTGCTTTGATGTTGTTATCCGATTTCGTCGTCATGTTTTTTTCGCCCACTAAATACAAAAAAAATGAAAGAATAGCGGAATGTTGGAATATTGGATTTTATGACAAATAATTATTCGTTTTTCAAATATTCTCAACTATGTCATTATTCCACTGTTCCATTATTTCAAACTGCTATTCAAATTTTAATATCCTCATTCCAAATTACCCACCAGCCCAATCACCCATTCATCCGCTTATACCACTTCTTATTTTGCTTATAAACATTTTTGAACTCTTTGAACAACCGATCGTACAGGTTCCGATGATCAGGATTGGGATGAAAACTTCGGTCAATTTTTATGTAATTTTTTATATCATAAAAAGACTTAATATAGCCCAGCGTCATGCTGGCTAATAAAGCCATTCCTTTGGCGCCAGCTTGCTGCGGGTCTTTTACTCGATTGATTGTTCGATTGGTGATGTCCGTCATGATCTGGCACCAGATATCGCTTCTGGCGCCGCCGCCGATGATGTTTAATTCCTCGACTTTTGAATAAAGATTTTCCAGTGTCTCCATTGCCCATCGGGTATTGAAGGCGATTCCTTCAAAGACGGCACGAATGATATGTTCCCGGGAATGGTTTAACCCGATATTAAACAAACCAGCACGAACAAAATCATCGTCCAGGGGACAGCGTTCGCCGTACATCCAGGGCGTAAAAATCAGTCCTTCCGCCCCAGGTCCTGCCTGTTCAGCCAATTGATCCAACACCTGGTAGATTTCTGCGACCTTTCTTTCCTCTTTGAGCTGTTCTTCGTGATAAAGCACTTTATCTTTCAGCCATTCCAGGCAAACGCCGGCTGTCTCCTGGTGTGCCATGCCCAGGTAATATTTTTGTGGATAGGTGCTTCCGATGCAGCCGGTGTAGTGGGGGATATCGATTTTCCGTTTAGTGAAGTGTCCTGCCACCCAGCCGCTGGTGCCAAGACTGATATGAAGCTCACCATCATCGATAGCGCCAGAACCGAGGGCAGCAGCGCTCAAATCGCCAGCGCCGTTAATGATTGGTGTGCCGGGCTGAAGCCCTGTCTGCTCGGCCGCTTGGGCGGTAACTTCCCCAACGATGGAAGCACTTTCTTTAACTTCGGGTAATTGATCGAGCCTGATGTTGGCTAATCGACATAATGTCGGATGCCACTGGTTGCGATTTTTTCGGGTATCCAGCAGCCACCAGACCACCGCCAGATCGACTGACGTTACCATATTGCCGGTTAACTGATAAATAATGAAGTCCTTAGCATCCAGAAATTTGTGTGTCTGGGCAAATATTGAAGGCTCATGATGCTGCAGCCAGAGCATCTTCCCGATTTGTTCTTTGCCAGTATGCCCGGGGCTGCCGCCAGTGATGATTAAAAATCGAGGCAGGTGGAAAATATTGTAACCGAGGATTCTCGGCGCCGTCCACAACTTTTCCCGCATGATATCAGCGCTGCGACCGTCGAGCCAGGTCATGGAGCGCATCAGGGGTATGCCTTCTCGACTAACTGGGATTAAATTTTGCATCTGGGATGAAAAAGTCATTCCAACGACATTTTCTGGCTTGACTTTCGAATTTTTTAGAACAGTTCTTGTCGTCTGGCAAACTGCATTCCACCAATCAAAAGGATCCTGTTCGGCATAACCCGAGTGAGGGTGATAAATGGGGTAGGTTTGTTTCGCAGAATCGATGATGTCCCCATAGATAGTAATCAGAATTGCTTTATCGCTGCTGGTTCCCATATCGTGGGAAATAATGTACTTTTCTGCCATTAATTATTTACCTTCCTATTCTTTTTCTCAGTTTAATTTGGTGTACTTTGAAAACAACCAGGAAAAATTCCAA
>CBFDBN010000038.1:0-16018 GCA_965603055.1 uncultured bacterium
GTTCTACTCACAATGCTATTGATATTTTTTATCAACATATTTGTTCAATGTAATTCATCAGATACCTCAACCAACAACGCTCCTAAATTAACTCCTTATTCGGTAGTGATTGACGCTGCTCATGGCGGAAGGGATCCCGGCGCAATATCAATCATTGATTCCACAAGTGAAAAAGATATCGTTCTGCAAATTAGTAAGCTTGTTAAAACAGAATTGGAAAATGAGGGAATCAAATCACTGCTAACCCGTGAACATGATCGGTTTTTATCATTAAAAGACCGGGTAAATTTAGCTGAAAATTCAAATGCCAATCTTAACATCACTATTCATACAAATAACTCAAAAGATTTAACCAAAAATGGTTACACAACTTTTTACCAGGATAACAATACAAGTAGCAAATTATTAGATAGTTACATCCATGATGAGTTGAATCAGTTAAATTTGTTTCAGGATAATGGAAGTCAAATTGGAACTTTTTATATGATAACCGAATCATCCATACCATCAGTAATGATCGACCTGGGATATATCAATAACCCCGATGATTTCAAAGAGATCACAGATAAAAAAAATCAAAAAGAAATAGCAGCGGCTTTGGCGCGGGCAATCAAGAGGTATCATAAATAGAAATTAATTTAGAATCGAAAGATATTGACCACAAGTTTATCGATAATGGAATTATTGAAATGGAAGATTAGATAGATGAAAGCAACCAAATTCAACATCATCGGCATTGGTGAAATTCTCTGGGATATTTATGAAGACGAAAAATACTTAGGCGGCGCACCCGCCAATTTTGCGATTCATTGCCAGCAATTGGGTGATAATGGGATCATAGCCAGTCGGGTCGGTAATGATGAATTAGGCGATGAAATTACAAATTCGTTACTGCAAAGAGAACTGGAAACTGGCTATATTCAACAGGATTCAGATAAGCCGACTGGTTCGGTTAAAGTTACGCTGGATAAAAATGGCAAGCCAAAATTCGACTGTACCAGGGATGTGGCATTTGATTATCTATCAATGAACGCCAATCTCAGTCAACTGGCTCAAAATGCCGATGCGATTCTGTTCGGCACCCTGGCACAGCGAAGCAACAAAACCAGGGCGACCATTCAACAATTTCTGAAACAAGCTGCTGATGCTTTCAAAATTTATGATATTAACCTGCGAGGATGGGACGACCAAACCGAGGAAATTGTCAATCAATCCTTAACTCTCGCCAGTGCAATTAAATTGAACGATGACGAGCTGAATACACTGAGAAACGCCTGGAAGCCAGGTATTGACGATATTGCTTTTTTACAATATTTGATCGAGGTGTATCAATTGAAACTGGCAGCTTTGACATTGGGTGAAAATGGCTGTATTTTGGTTAAACCGGGGGAGGTTGTCGAACAACAGGGCATTAAAATCAAACCGATAGACACAACCGGCTGTGGCGATGCTTTTGCTGCCGCAATGATACATTATTACCTGCGCCAAAAACCATTGAATGAGATCGCTTCTTTCAGTAATCAATTAGGAGCTTTTGTTGCTCTTTTTCCCGGGGCGACCCCTGTCTATTCTTCTGCTAACCTGCTTCAATTTGAGTTGGAAGTCTAATCTTTTCAAAATCTTGCGTCTTAGCGTGATGAATGATTCAGTATAAAGTCTTTAAAATAACAATGAGTCCCCGGGATTGAGAAACAGATTAATCAAGATTTTGTATCTTGCTTATTACCGCTTTACATCATTTAGTGCTAAAGGTGAAAAAATGCTTGACAATTGGCTTTTTATGTATTATATTTATAACGCTTTTTTGGGACTGGTTTCAGGTTGCATTTCATAATTCTGAGGGTTTCAGTTACTATCTTAGCGAGGGTGGAAGATGGACAAAAAAGATTTAAAGTTCTTTAAAAAACTGCTCCTGGAAAAACGCCAGGAAATCCGTGAGGAGATAGGTTATATTAGAGATGCTTCGGAGAACGGCTTGGAAGAAAAGTTTGGAGAAGATACCACTTATTCGACTCACATGGCAGATCACGGCACCGACGAGCAGGAACGCGAAAAAACTTTTTACCATGCCGCTCGAGAGAATAAATTTTTGATGTACATTGAAGAGGCGCTGGAAAGAATCGAAAATGGTACTTATGGAATCTGTATTTCCTGCAATAAAGAGATACCAAAGGAACGATTAGAAGCCGTACCCCATACACAAAAATGTGTTCCATGTAAGATGGATGAAAAACATGAATAACGGATAACTTAATATTTTTATAGGTTTTAACTCCTCGCCTCAATTGTTATATTTTCTATTGAACCTTTACATCACATCATCCCTCAACACCAATTCGGAATGTGTCCGCGACATTTTTTTTATCCAACAAAAGAATTTTATACATAATTATCCATAGATTTTGACTGCAAAACACTGAAAATAAAATACCCTTCCAGCTTCAGGTATAAAGCGGAAGGGTATTTTTTCTTTAGGAATTAATCCCTGCCGGTGCCAGACAGTCGACAGGATTTTATTCTTTCACCAGACAAGTAAAAACATCAGGATAGGCAAATCCCGGGTAAAAGGGGCTTACTTCTCTTTTAAACTAATATCATGTTCTTTCATATAAGAATTCGTTGCATCATATATCAACGATTGGATTCCGGTTATCATTTTATGTGGATCAAAGACAGATCCATCATGTAATTGAATGCTGAAGAACAATTGTTCAACTGCTTTATTTAAATAATCATCTTTGGGATTCTTTTTGAAAATGGAAAGTAAATTCAAAATCAAGTCATGCGTGCCATTAATCTCCATTATTTTCTTCGGCGGAGGGGTATCCCTATTCGTCACTTGCAGAATTTTTTGCATCTGGGCGGAAATCCCGCTCTCTTTTGAAACCAATACTCCAGGACTGTCGGTGAGCCGCTCAGATAATCTTACCTCTTCTATCTGGTCGCCAAGAATATTTTTCATTCGAGTACAGAGTTTCTCCAGGTCACGCTTTTCTTTTTTCTTTATCTCCTGTTTCTTTTGATCTTTTTCTTTTGTTTCTGTTTTTACTTCTTCCAGCGCTTTTAGATCGGCTTGATCCGCGGAAACAAGATTTTTTTCCTTGAATTGTCCCAAACCCGAAAAAACAAATTCATCAATGGGATCATAGAAATAGAGCAGCTCAATTCCTTTTTGCTTGAATATCTCGATATGTGGATCTCGCTCAATCGATTCACGATTTGCGCCAGAGATGTAATATATTTCTTTCTGCCCCTCTTTCATTCGGCTGATATAATCATCAAGCGAACACAACTCCTTTTCATCAGGATGAATAGATGAATTAAAGCGGAACAATTCGGCGATCTTTTCTCGATTGGGATAGTCCATATACCCTTCTTTCAAAATCCGTCCGAATTCGTTCCAGAATTCTTTGTATTTATCAAATTCGTCTTTAGCCATATCAGCAAGATGGGACAAAATTCTTTTAACAAGCAGGTTTCGTATTTTGATGACGGTTGTGTTTTCCTGCAGTGTCTCCCTTGAAATATTTAACGGCAAATCTTCAGTATCCACCACACCTTTCATAAAACGAAGATATTGCGGTAATAAATCCTTATTATCGGTTTGAATCAGCACCCGTTTAACAAAAAGATTGACACCATGTTCTTTGGGACTGAAGCCGAGGGTTTCATAATTTATTTTCGGAAAAAATAGCAGTGAATTTAATTGAATTGGCGCATCAGCAGAAAAATGCATCCAGCTTATCGGCTCATCTGATGTGTTAGTCAAAAACTTATAGAATTCATTATATTGATCTTTTTTTACCGATGTCTTCGGTTCTCTCCAGATGGCAGAAATTTTATTGATCTGCTCCCCATTTAATTTAATGGGAAAGGGGACAAAATTCGAATATTTCTTGATCACTGTTTCGATGCGATATTTTTCAGCAAATTCTATTGCATCATCCCTAAGATGAACAACGATTTTTGTCCCCCGTGGAGCATCTTCGACCGACTCAATTTTATAACTTCCAGTACCATCACTGTGCCACTGGCAGGCTTCAGCATCTTTTTGATAAGATCGAGTCGTAATTTCCACATTTTCTGCAACCATATAAACTGAATAAAAACCAACACCGAACTGCCCAATCAAGGTTGGTCCAGACTGTTCATTTTCAATAACTCCTTTTAAAAATTCAGCCGAGCCGGAATGGGCAATCGTACCAATATTTTTAACCAGTTCATCACGAGTCATCCCGATACCGGTATCGGTAATCGTAACAGTTTTTTTATCTTTGTCCAGATCGATTTTTATTTCAAATTCCAGTTCAGGTTGATGGAATTTGGTGCCTCGAATACTCTCAAACCGCACTTTATCCAGTGCATCAGCCGCATTGGACACCAATTCTCGAACAAACACCTCTCGATTGGTATATAACGATCGGGCAAGAATATCCAACAATTGTTTGATTTCAGCTTTAAATTTGTAAGTTTTAGCGCCGGTTTGTTTAGCTTCACCCATAAATCACACCTCCGTATTTGTCATTCATTATTTAAAATTCAGTATTTGGGATTTGGGAATCGGAATTAGGGATTCGGAATTCAGACAATTCAACATTCGACATTAAAAAAATAGCGAATCATGAATAGCCAATATTGAATAATGAACATCGAACATTGAATCCATTTTTTACTCCTCAGTCTTTTTCGGCATAAATTTATTATACAACAACAATCCAACAATTGTCGCAATCCCGATACCGCTAAAGATCAACCACAAGGTTCGCGGCTGATTCAGATTATCAACGAAATGAACGTACATATTTGCCCCTAAAATCGCGCCGATGCTACTGCCAATCACTCCATAGAGAAAAATATATCCCATGTAGGTTGCGACCCGATCCTTTGGCGCTGTTAATCCCACGTAACTATAAAATTTCGGATGCGCGGTCATCTCCCCGATAGAGAAAATGAAAATTCCTGCTACAAATACCCAGATATTTGTGGAAATTGCCAGGATCGCCATCCCAATAGTGCCCATTGCAATGCCAGCAACCATCGTGGGAAGGGCTTTGGTATTTTTTACAATATTCGAGATAACCAATTGCAGCAGAATAATTGTCCCGGCATTGATATAAGTCACAGCCTCGACATTAAATGACCAATTGATACCGATTGTTCCAATTATTGAATTAATGAAATTATTTAGAGATGTGGCATCAACATAAGCTTTCACGTACCAGAGCACTGAATCGAACATCTGAAAATAAAGAATCCAGAAACCAGAATAAATAAAAATCATCAGCAGAAAACGAAAGTTATCTTTAAACCGGCTTTGATCATCTGTCTCAATCGTATATAACGACAAAACAGTGAAATAGATAATTGAGCTCACGATTCTTGAAAACAGGTTGAGTCCCGGAATCAGCCAGATGATGAGCACAATCGCCGCAAAAGAAATTAGATTATAAATAACCTGCCGAGTTTTATCTGATTGCACGTAATGCTTCTGAATTTTAAGAATAATTAGGCTGCTGATGAACAGCAAGACAAGATAAAGTCCAAAAAAAGAACGCTGTTTTGAGCTTTTTACTAATTCATCTAGTTTAGACTGCGGTAGATTGATCAAATCAGGATTTTCTTGCAGTTGGATCAATAAATCGTTTTTATAACGTTCATATTGATCAACCTGGTGAATCGTCAAAATGACATTGTCTGCTTCATCTTTTTGAATTGAGAAAGGATTCTCCGAATTAGTTTGTTTATCTAACTCGATTGTTAATAGTGATTTTTTATGAGCCCGATCTAACAATTTATTTACCGATTCCCCAGACAGATTTGCTAATAATGGATATTTCTGTAACTCATCCAATAAAGTTGATTTGAAGTCCTCAAATAGATCTGGTTTGGCAAATGTTACTTGAAAACGATTCGCTTCTTTTTTTTCAATGAAATAGGAATTGTCTTGCATAACATTCCGTTCGACTGTGAAAGTAAGCGCTGCACCATTTTCCATTATGGTCGCTTCATTTATCGTTTCAGTAATCGGTTTTCGCACTAAATACTGCCATAGCGAAAAAATTGTGAGTACGGCAATGATCCCATAAACTAGAATTGCCCTTCCGCGTGAGGATCGTAGATAGTGATAAATTAAAACAAAAGGGCTATAAATGATTTCAAAAGCATTGGCAATTGTTTTAATGAGATTAAATTCTTTTCCTTTTTCCTGCTTGGGACGAGGCGGATCCTTATAAAGAAAAAGCGTTGGAAGAAGCATAATGCCTGTCCCCAAAGCGGATGCGATTATAATCCAATGCCATCCAATACCTCTCAAAATTGGCACTAAAATAAGTGGAAAAAGAAAAGCGCCCAAATTGATCGACCAATAATAAACACCGAATCCCAGGGTACTATTGGACTCATCCGTGGTTCGGGCAATTGAGCCAGTAATAATCGGTTTAAAAGTCCCAGCGCCGAGTGCCATGACGCAAAGCGCCAGGAAAACAGCAGTGTAAGAAGTCATTTGACTCGTTAAAAAATAGCCCCCTCCCAATAGTGCAAATGCAACCGTTAAGGTCCGTCGATAACCGAATCGATCAGCGATTGCGCCACTGAGAATTGGCAGAAAATAGAGAATGGGTTGGATCGTACCTTTTATTAAACCGACACTGGTTTTAGCAAATCCAAGTATGTCTGTGAGATAAATAGAGAGAACGCTCATCATTCCGTAGTAGGAGCCGCGTTCGAAGAATTCAAACATAATAGCAAGCCAGTAATTCCGAGGAAATGATCGCAATACGCTTTTTTTCTTTTGATCCGTCATTTTTTACCTTTTTGTTTAGAATTAATCTGTCAATAGTTTAATCATTATTCAACTTTGAAGGATTGAATAATGAATATTTTTTAATAACCTAACTATAACAATTTATTAGAAAAAAGTCAAGTAAAAAGTACGGTCTGGAAAATAGAAGTAAACAAGATAAAGAAGTTATTAAAATTATGCTTGACAATTTTTGTAAAAAATTGTAACTTTAAAAAACCGAATGGAAACGAAAATTGGTTAAGTAAAATGAAAACCAAAAAAATGAAAATATTGGGCAACCGCAGTGGCAAAATTAATCCATCCTGGCAAGAAGCCAACCGATGGTTAAATACAATTAAAGAGTTACGCCAGGGAAAAGGAATCTGCCCGCGTGGAGTATATCGTTTCAGGACTTTCGAAGAGGCTGACGAATGGATGACTCAAATGTTAATAAAGAGTTTTCACGGAACCCAACCATAGATGATTTAGTGGAACTCTGCAAGCATTTAAATGAAACCGGTGCAGAGTATGTTGTAATTGGTGGATTCGCTGTAATTCATTATGGCTTTATCAGGGGAACAGGGGATATAGATATCTTAGTGAATAAATCTGAGCATAATATTTCCAAAATTAGAGATGCTTTGCTTTATTTACCAGATAAGGCAGCGAAAGAACTCAATATCTCTGATGTAAAGGAGTACCATGTCGTACGAGTTGCAGACGAAATCGTAATCGATTTGTTAGAAAAAGCTTGCGATGTGGACTTTGAAGCAGCAAAACATCATATCGTGTATGAAAAGATAAAAGGGGTTGCTATTCCATATTTAGATATCAAACTACTTCTTAAAACAAAGCAAAGTAATCGTCCCAAAGATATTATCGATAAGCAATACCTGGAACAACTTCTAGAAACATTAAAAAAGAAATCTTGATTTCAGCCTTTTTATGCACCAAAAAAATTCACCTTTTTCTCAAACTCTCCCACGTATTCATTTTTGTCCGCACCAAAAGAGCTTTCCAACCGCTTTTTCTTATAGTCAACCACAAATGTTGAATGGATGCCGTAACTCCGATTAAATACAACGACATACTCATGTCCATCATCATCGATCATTTTAATCTCTGCCAGATCATTATCATAATGAGCGGTGAAATTTCGATCGCATTTTGGATTAGGGCAGCGAAATTCAACCCGGGCGCCATCCTTAAGATTCAGATGATCATCAACAATTGAACCATATTTTCCAATGGTGCCTGGCAAATAAAAATTTGCGCTACATTCAAATGAATCACAACTCAGCACACCTTTCATTTTAATTACAGTACCATCAAAATGAGACAGTTTTTTATTACAGTAAGGACAATAGAATTGCTTCATTATTTTCCTCCGCTATCTTTAGCTACTATTATACTTTTGATTATATCCTTTTTCTTACTTAACAAGCTCAAACTCAATTGCATTTTCAACCGCTTGCTGGTTATTCAGATCAGTCACCTTAACTCTCAGCTCAGTTAATCCTCTTTCTAAATTTTGCAGATCAAAAGCAATATATTCAAAAGCCGTATCTTTCCCCCCCTCTCGTTGTATCATCGTGGAAATTAAATTCTTCTCTCTGTTTGAAAAAAGTCGAGGAATTCCTCCAATTGTTTTCTGCCAGAAATTACGTTTAGCACGAATTGTCTTGAGCGTATAGGAGACTTCATAGTTTGTTTTATTTTCTTCATTTAATTTTAGGTTATAAACTTCAAAATAAACATGTATTGGTTTCGTATTCATTACCCTTGAAAAAGGATAGGGCATAATCGACAAATCATTTTTTACGATCGATTGATTCTGGGTATCGACCTTTCCGGAAATCTTTGACGAAAATTGAACGTCACTGATCAATAGCCGGTCTGAAGAAAAATCTTTGACATACAGACTTTTTTTCTGAACGCCTTTAATCGATTGATCAATATCACTCATCACCATAGCAATTTCATAATAATTCGGAACCAATTGAAAATTTTTCTGTAGCAAAAAATGTCGGTTCTCCAGATTCTTTAAGGTATCAAGAACTATCGAGTGCCGTTCTCGAAAGTTAATTTTTGAATCAAAATTCGTATCAAGTATTTCGACAAAAAAATCAGAATAATTAATATACTGTGAATCTACCTTGTCAAATTGTACCGCTACTCCTGGAAATGCTGTATACAACTCGATCCTGGTTTTATTACTATCACCTCGGAATTGAGCCCATGTAGTGAGAAATGGAAAAACAGTTGCATTGTAATCGTGACGATAAAATTCCCCTGGGTGCTTTTCTAAAGCTTCGATTCTCTGGTTGTGAAATCGATTTAAGCGATCCATTGAAAATCCAACGACCACGTTAGAATAAGTTGAGCTTAAATGACTACGATCATTATATAGTTGATAGGCTAAAGCTAATCGTGAATTAAAATCATACCCAGGATTAGCCGCCTCGGTCAGGTCTTCAACGAGATGAAAATAGCCACCATCTGCTACAAAATCAAAAACAAGTCCCTTTTCAATGCTTTCGTAGGTCCAGGACTCATTATCTTTGGTGGGCAATGTCCCAACCGGCGAGTTATAACGATCATCTGGAGGACCATATTTAATGTAAGTTTTTCCACGATCATCATAATATGGAGGCGCAGTAAAATGAAAATTTGACCGAGCAAATCGAACGCGACGGAAGTGCTCCATTAAACGTTCATTCTCCGGCGTGCTCGGGTCAGGATCGCGCTGTTTCCAAAATTTTTTGAATAATTTTTTCTTCTCAGGATACGGTGCCGATTCAAATTGGTTCAATTCAAAAGTTGATAATATGACTTTCTGTTCATCGAACAAGTAGTCAAGCATCTCATGGTCATCGAGCTTTTCAATCCCCTCAAAATAATTATCAGTTGCTGAGCGACTATCTCCCAATTCATAATAAACTTCTGCCAGGCGGATACTGGCCTTGGCGTAATCCGACATGAGAAATTTTATCTGCTTTAATGTTTGCAGCGCCTGTTGATATTTTCCCATTTTCTGGTAAGCATAACCGAGTTGATAGATAACATCATGATAATCAGGATCTTCATTAATCATGCGAGTAAATTCTTCTCGTGCCTTTTCAAGGCTGTTCGGATCACCTTTTTCCAGGTATGTACGAGCTAAAAAATATCTTGCTGGCTGGTATTCTGAATTCAACGCTAAAGCTTTATTGAACTTTTTAATTGCCTGTGACTTATGATCTTTTTTTAGAAGTTCCTTCAATCTCTCAAAGGGAATAATTGTACTCGGTTGGCGTTGAAAATGAACGCGTCCCAGTCCTGTTAATGCTCGAATCGACAGCGAATCAACATTTAATATTTCATTGAATTCTGCTTCGGCATCGTCCAGTCGCTCTCGTTGTAAATAAATTTCAGCCAGCTTTAAATGCAACCCGGGATTTGAAGCATCATCCTGAAGAAGGCGTCTTAAAATAAACAAGGAATCCGAAGGAGTGGCAAGTGTTGTATCGGTCCTGACATCAACAACGACCTGTGCCCAGCCTGTCACTGCAATTAAGAAAAAGAGTAATAAACCGATTAAAAGTTTATTTATTGATTTTAACATTATTTTTCCTCTGGTAAAAAAATGATACCGGTCGAATCCGCTTTTCGTTTAAGCCGATCGGGGATTCGGGGGTCCTTCAAAGCTTGTTCAAAAATTGAGATTTCAAGAAAATCTTCATCTTCCCGGTATAACGGTTTCAATCCTCGCAAATGTACTGGTTGAGTACTCAAGCTTTGATACTCATCCTCGGATATCAATCGAGCATTTCTGATGAGTTTCAACACTCTTAATTGACGTTTCTTTGCTCCTTCCCAATTATTAAATGGATTCAATATGACAGGATTAGGAAGAATGCCGGCTAATAGCGAAGCTTCTGCTAGATCCAGGCGGGATGCCGGCTTGTTAAAGTAGAACCAGGCGGCAGCTTCTGCCCCGTAAATATTATCTCCCCATTCGGCAATGTTTAGATAATACTCAAATATCTGCTCTTTGCTCCAAGCTTTCTCGATCCGTTTTGCTAAATACATCTCCTTAAATTTTCGAATTAGGGTTTTCTGGTTTGTTAAGAAAATATTTTTGGCTAATTGCATGGTTATCGTGCTTGCGCCCCGGGCATATCGCTGCTTTTTCAAATTTTCTTGAAATGCTTTTTTAAGCTCATTGATATTGATTCCTGAATGCCCAAAGAAAGTATCGTCTTCACTGATGATAACCGCGGTTCTTAATTCCGGCGAAAATTGATGCAAAGGAATATATTTCTTGACCGGCGCTGAATTCCTTTTATTCCAGTCAAAATGCGCTAAATTATAAACAGTGGACTCGGGTCGAAATTTCTGAATTTCTGTCACACTCGGCAAACTCTCAATTAGCAGCCCGATACCGATCATTATTAAAAGTATGACCAAACCGAAAATTTTGGCAATATTTTTCTTTGTGGTCGACATGTTAGATGTTGAAAAAAATTGAAAAATAAATAAGAATCGTTTTTAACTTAAAATTTATAATAATATACAAATTCCATGTTCAATTTGCAAGTGAATAATCGTAGATCAAACATCCTGTTTGATTGAAATTTACTCAAGCAAGATGCTTGAGTTACATCTATTACAGCACCGTCGCAGCGGCAGTCTTCAACATATCCAGAATATCAAAAACACGAGCCACGTATTGATCTTTGATTTCAAATTTTGAATCGCCGATGCCCTTCAATTCTTTTTCCAGCGAATTCACAAATTTCTTCAAACGTTTCTGATGAAGTCCTAATTTTGCCTGAATCGGATCAGTAATAATTCCTGTGAAAGAAGTGATGATCGCCATCGCCGCCATGATCGTTCCAGTGGTCGCAGCGATTAAGCCGACTGATGCGGAGACCGGAAAAATACTGTACCAGGCAGAACCCAGGGTCGATCCCAATATAAAATTTGAAACGGCAGTTTGGTGCGCAATTACTGCGGCAACTGCGCTGCCCGTTGCCATGGAGCCGGGCGTCATCTGTTTGAAGATCGTTGCGCCAACCGATAGGGTGATTAATGTTCCTGCCAGGTCTGCTGCAGCAATTCTGCTGCTGGCATATTCCATTAGATTAGATTCCAGTTTTTTCCGAAATTCTGGATTCTTTGATTTTTCATTGATTTGGGCAAGCTCTTCAATAAACAAAGCTGTAATCTCTGGCTGGTTGAGAATCTCCTCAAGCAGGGCATCTTTACCCGATTGTCTTTTTCCCTGTTGAAAGGGAATTTCGAGAAGCTCGGTATAGATCAGCCATTTTACTTCCTTCTGGACATTGGTCTCGAAACCCCGTGGGAGTTTTTCAAGCAGTCCAGGAATTTTTTTATTCCCGGTCTTTTTAAACAATGAAGCAGTAGCTTTCAGCCCGGTATATGGCAAAGCCCAGAAGATATTTATGGGACTTTTATACAGATCTGAGCTAATCGCCTTCTTATGGAGCTTCAACGCACCTTTGACTGAAAAATATTTATTCACAAATTCGGGTATTTTCGCCCGACGTGATTCGATATATTTATCAATCGCTCGGTTTATTGCTTGATCAACCTGTTTTAACTCTGTTTTGGAAGTGTTATCCTTCATAAAAAGAAATTCATTTCAAGGTAACCTAGAAATGGCCAGAATGTGACCATCACCTCGCAGGTGACGGTCACATTTTGTTCCTTCTTCTAATTCGTTGTTTCAATTTGCATATAAAAGACAACAAGATGTGCCAATGCCCGAACGCCATAAATTAATGCACTTTCATCTACGAAAAAATAAGGTGAATGATTCATGGCAACTGTTGCTGGATCTGTATCTTTTGGTGTAATTCCCAGGAAGAAAAACAAGCCGGGTACTCTTTGTTGATAAAAAGCAAAATCCTCGGCTGTTCCTTTGGGTGGAACTTTGAAAACATTTTCATTACCAACGACTTTCTTTAGCACCGGAACCATCTGCCCGGTCAATTCAGGATCGTTAACCGTTACGGGATAACCCAAACTGATATTGACATCGGCAGTTGCTCCAGCGCTCTGTGCGATCATTTCCGCGGTATTACGAATTCGTTCATGAATCTCGATTCGCATGTCTGGATTCAAAGTTCGGATCGTCCCAATCATTTCAACTTCAGCAGGAATAATATTACTCCGTACCCCACCGTGAATGCTACCGATTGAAATAACTGCTGGCGCTTCAGTGATATTCACCTGTCGACTGATAATATTTTGTAATCCCAGAACGATTTGAGATGCTACCACTATTGGATCGACGCCGCCCCAGGGCATGGCGCCATGTGTCTGTTTGCCCTTAACAACAATTCTCAATCCATCGGGACTTGCCATCGCAGCTCCGGGACAATAGGCTATCTTCCCAACTTCAAACGGAAAAACATGAAGTCCGAAAATAACGTCTACTTTCGGATTTTCCAGTACGCCTTCACGAATCATCAATTCGGCGCCTCCCTCCTCACCTGCTGGCGCGCCTTCTTCTGCGGGCTGAAAAATAAATTTCACGCTGCCAGCGAGTTGATCTCGCATTGATGTCAGAATTTCAGCCGCACCCATCAACATTGCCGTATGCGCATCATGGCCACAGGCGTGCATCACTCCCACCTCTTTCCCATTATAAATTGTCTTAACCTTTGAAGCAAAGGGCAAATCCAGGGCTTCAGTCACTGGCAGGGCATCCATATCCGCCCGTAAGGCAACCACAGTCCCTGCCTTTTTGCCATGTAAAATACCAACAACCCCGGTATGAGCGATTTCTGTTTTGACTTCCAAACCCAACGCTCGCAAATGATCAGCTACTTTTTTTGCCGTCCGAAATTCTCGATTTGACAGCTCTGGATGCTGGTGAAAATCCCGCCGCCATTCAATGACTTTCGGCTCAATCTTTGAAGCAAGCTGATTTATCTGTTGCCAGAGATGATTGCTGTTTTTTTCTTGAGAAAATATGTTCACTGTCATACACGAAAAAATCAGCAAAATCAATACGGTTTTAATGGTAAATATAGAAACAAATCCTTTGATCTCGATTCCCATTGTCGTTCCTTTTTTAAAAAAGGTACATTATTACATTAACTCTACACTTTTAAAATCTTTTCCAAAAATTTCCTGCTTTCCTGATGAAGAATGATTTTATCCCGCTTTTGCAGATACCACTGTCTCGCATCATTTGGTTCAGCAGGATTCATTGCCCTCCAATCACACACCATCTCCATAATATACTTTTCAGGCATACGTATTGCCTTCTCTCTTTTAAAATCAATGACCCAGTAATTCCAATGATGCTTGTTTTGTTGGTAATGATGAAGCAGTGCATTCTGCCATCGCTGCTCCTGAATCAGTGTCATGTTCTTATTGCCAAAAAACCGCTCAGTGTAGGGAAAAAATTCTATCGGGCTAAATTTCGACCAATCATGGATAATTCCCTGCCAGAAAAGCCTCTCCTTCCAACATTCTTTGAAAACCAGCCATTTGTGTTTCACGATATAAGCAAAATATCTAAGGTATCTCATCTTGATCAATCAATCAGTAAATTGCCCAATTACCAGGTTTACCTAATTACCCCAGTTACCCAATTACTTAATTCTCCAACTCAATTTTAAATTTAATCTCAATTTGTTGATCATCCCTCAGAATCTTAAACGCAACATCATCATCCCAATTCTTAAAACTCAAATATTTTTTCAACTGAGCCATATCAGCAAACGACTTTCCATCAACAGCCAGAATAATATCACCGGTTTGAATTCCTTTTTCCTCTGCTAAGGTTTCAGGCAGCACTCTTTTTATTTTGAAACCTTGCTCATCTTTTTCTTCCACACTAAAACCGAAAGAAGGATATTTTTCCTGTTTTAGCTCAGGAACACCCCATAAAAAATCAGCCAGGCTTCTGATAACAATTTTATAAGGTGTTTTATCCATTGCCCCACTGTGCATCATGGCCATTGGGGGCATCTTTTTTTCTTTTCCCGGTTTTGGCTTTTCAACTTTCTTTTCTTTTTTCAAACTTTTTTTCACCTTCATCATCATTGATTCTTTCAAGGTATCAGGCACATCGATAGCGATCACCGAAGCAAAAGGGAAATCACTTCTTTTTTTGATGATCTTTCCAATACCCAAATTATAGGCAACATGTCCACTGCCGACCAGAATAACAACGATTGATCCCAAATTTTCTTGCGCTACTTTTATTGCTCCGTCTCCCATGGCAGCATCCCACAAACATTGGGCAGCGTACATTCGAGGAAATTGCGCTGGTGAAAGTGCATCCATGCCCTGCATTGCAACTTTAAAATAGAAACGATGCTCCACGTCTGAGGTGTCAATTTCAGGTATTTTTTCCTGTTCTTCTGGCGAAAGCGACTCAACCCCGCCCCTGCCAATTTTTGAAGCATAATCATGTTCGATATTAACACCGTACATTTTAATTTTTTTCTCACGAGCATAATCAAAAATCGGCTTATAATAGCGATAATTATGTCCCCAGGTATTGAAGTAATCAGATTGATCCAAAAATTCATCTTCTGTCATTTTGTCAGAGATATATTGCTCAAGCACCTGATTTTGCGATGAATTAAACATCTCCAGTGCCAGGCATACCGAAGAGCCAGATTGAGTCAATCCCCTAATGACATTTAATTGCATATTATGATGCTGTTCACTGGTATGACTTTCGCCGAGCATGATAATTCGAAATTTCTGCAAGCTTTGAATGAGTTGATCGGAAGTCACCTCAGCATTGGTGTTCGTATTTAAAATTTTATTTAACTTAACCGCACAGAAATCATATTTCGTATGGGGATTTCCAATTGGCAGACGGTCGGTATTGAATTCATCTTCATCTGCCCACAAAGCTACACAATACAAAAGAATAATAGTAACAGCTAAAAATCGAATTAACATAAGAATCTCCTCAAAAACATTGGTTGTAATTATTTTAAAAAATTACTAAATATAAACATAAAAAGCAAGTGGAAAAATTGAAGAAAAATGGACTCCACTTTCAAAGTGGAGTCCATTTAGAAGTCCATTTTGATAATTTACTTGATTTTTATAAAAATTTTCGGTAAAATTAAGACGATGTTTTATGAACGCTTTATTACGAAATGGATTCAATATAGAATAAAAAATAATGCACAAATATAAAATGTAGGGAGTAGGGAGTGGAGCGTAGCGCACCGGGTACATCGTACCACGCTCTAC
>CBFDBN010000039.1:0-15570 GCA_965603055.1 uncultured bacterium
CACCGATCGCGATGGAGCAGGGATTACGGTTTGCGATTCGTGAAGGTGGTCGTACCGTTGGTGCTGGTGTGGTAACGAAAATTATTGAATAGATTACAATCGATTTAGTTTGTTGTGAGCTTTGGCAGGAAGTGATGAGAAAAAAGGAATAATGGAAAGATGAGAGATTTAGTCATTTTAGAATGTACAACATGTAAACGCCGGAATTACACGACGACTAAGAATAAAAAAAAGCATTCTGGTCGTGTCGAATTTAAAAAGTATTGTCGGTTTTGTAACCAACATATAATGCACAAAGAGACCAGGTAGTTGAGTCAGGCCAGTAGCTCAATTGGCTAGAGCACCGGTCTCCAAAACCGGTGGCTGGGGGTTCGAGTCCCTCCTGGCCTGCTAATTATATCCAGGGAATCCATCTGTTGGAGTCGAAAGAAAAAAATGTTCCAGAAGATCAATAAGTTTTTTCTAGAAATCAGGCAGGAAATGGCTAAAGTCAGTTGGCCAACTAGAGGTGAGTTAAAAGGCACTACAATCATTGTGATTGTAATAACAGTTATTCTATCTGTTTTTATCTGGCTGGCTGATAAAGTTTTAGAAGGTTTACTAAATATTATCTATTAATTAAAGGCTGAATCAAATTTTTTGAGAGAATATTGGAAGAGCTAGAGAAAAAATGGTATGTGGTGCATGTTTTATCCGGTCATGAAAATAAAGTAAAAGCTTTTTTAGAAAGCGAAATCAACCGGATTGGATTGCAAGAAAAAATTGCCAATATTCTTGTACCATCAGAAGATGTTACTGAAATGAAAAATGGGAAAAAGAAGGTCAAGAATAAGATATTTTTCCCGGGCTACATTCTGATGGAGATGGTGGTAGATGTAGATTCGATGCACTTAATTTCTAATACCCCGGGGGTAACACATTTTGTTGGGACAAAGAATAAGCCACAACCGCTGCGTCCTGATGAAATCAAGCGAATATTAGGACGCGTTGATGAAGCCAAAAATCGAGAACTTTTAGACATCCCATTTCGTGTTGGGGATCCGATAAAGGTAATTGATGGACCATTTACGGATTTTACCGGGGTGGTAAAAGAAGTAAATGAAGAAAAAAATAAGTTAAAGGTAATGGTTAGTATCTTTGGCAGATCAACACCGGTTGAGTTAGATTTTTTACAAGTAGAATTGGAGAAATAAATTTAAATGGCAAAGAAGGTTATTGGTTCGATTAAGTTGCAAATCCCTGCTGGCAATGCGAATCCTTCGCCACCAGTAGGACCGGCATTGGGTCAACATGGCGTGAATATCATGGAGTTCTGCAAGGCTTTTAATGCGAGAACACAGGATGAAAAAGGATTAATTATTCCGGTCATAATTACTGTTTATGCTGACCGTTCTTTTAGTTTTATTACGAAAACACCGCCGGCGCCAGTACTGCTCAAAAAGGCAGCCGGGCTGGAGAAAGCATCTGGTGAACCCAATCGTGATAAAGTTGGCCAAGTAACAACAGCCCAGGTGAAAGAAATTGCAGAGCTTAAAATGAAGGATTTAAATGCATTTTCAATTGAGAGTGCTATGAGAATGATAGAAGGTACCGCCAGAAGCATGGGGATCACCATCGAAGGTTGAAACCATTCTCGTAATTTATCTTTTTGGAGATACAATGCAAAGAAGTAAACGTTATACACAAATTTCTGGAAAAGTTGAAAAAGGTAAGGAATATACTTTAGATGAAGCGATATCATTATTAAAAGATGCCGCTTCAAAGAAGTTCGATGAATCTGTAGAAGTAGCTGTCAGGTTAGGAGTTGATCCCCGGCATGCTGATCAAATGGTTCGCGGAACTGTTTCTTTGCCGAATGGAACTGGTAAAACAGTGCGTGTTTTGGTAATGACAAAAGGGGGCAAAGAAAAGGAAGCCCAGGAAGCAGGGGCTGATCATGTTGGGCTGGATGAATATGTCGAAAAAATAAAGCAAGGCTGGTTAGATTTTGATGTTATCGTTGCTACGCCCGATGTGATGAGCACCGTGGGAAGACTGGGTAAAATTTTAGGTCCAAAAGGCATGATGCCAAATCCCAAAAGTGGTACAGTTACCTTTGAGGTTGGTCAAACGGTAAAGGAAGTTAAGGCTGGAAAGATAGATTTTCGTGTCGATCGAAATGGAAATCTTCATGTTGCGGCAGGGAAGATCTCGTTTGATGTTTCAAAGATCAAAGAAAACGTCAAAGTGTTTCTTGAAATGATATTGCGTTTAAGACCTACTTCAGCTAAAGGTCAATATTTAAAATCTGTAACGCTCTCGACCACGATGGGACCTGGTATCCGGCTGGATCGTGCAGCATTAATAGATGAGATGAAATAGCAGAATATTATTCAACTCGATTAAGGATGATCAATCGATGGCAAGACCAGAAAAAGAAAAAAGAGTTACTGAAATAGAGGAGATGCTTTCATCGGCTCAAGGAATTTACCTGGCAGATTATAAGGGTTTGAATGTCGAGCAGATCAGTGACTTGAGAAATAAACTTCGAGAAGCTTCAGTAACATTTAAAGTCGTTAAAAATACTTTAGCCAGGCGTTCAGTAGACCAGGTCGGTCTGGACGATCTGAAACAATATCTTACAGGTCCGACTGCGATGGCATTTTGCCTGGCAGACCCGGTCCTGGGAGCAAAAATTTTATCCGACTTTAAAAAGAAAAATGAACAGCTTGATTTAAAAGCTTGTGTATTTGATAACGAGGTCTACGATAAGAATTATATTGATAAAATTGCAAATTTACCCTCTGCTGAGCAAGTAAAAGCACAGGTAGTAGGTGTTATAAGTGCTCCATTGCGAAGCACGGTGGGGGTGCTTAATAATTTATTAACCTCAATGGTTATTGTTTTAAGTGAGATTAAGAAACAACGTGAAAGTGAAAGCTGATAGTTGGATTTATGCATATTAAATTTATAACGGAGGATAAAAAATGTCCGAACCTCAGGAAACAACGGTAGAAAATAAACCTGCTGTAAAAAAGACTCCAGCCAAAAAGTCTTCAGCCAAAAAAAGTGGGAATGGTGTTGACAAGATTGTTGAAACGATTGGTAGCTTAACTGTACTGGAGCTAGTAGAATTAATCAAGTCTCTGGAAGATAAGTTTGGAGTTTCGGCACAGGCTGCTATGATGGCTCCAACTGCTTTTCCTGGTGGGGCACCAGCCGCTGCCTCGGAAGCAGCCGAAGAAAAAACCGAGTTCGATGTGATACTTTCTGTGATTGGTGAGAAAAAGATACAGGTCATCAAAGTCGTTCGAGAAATCACATCATTAGGATTAAAAGAGGCTAAAGACTTGGTCGATTCAGCTCCGAAGCCAGTTAAAGAAGGCATACCAAAAGATGAAGCTGAAAGCATTAAAAAGAAGTTCGAGGAAGTCGGAGCAACAATCGAGATCAAATAGCTGTTTTTTTACGCCTGAAATTGGCATTCATCGAAGTTCAGTTAATCTGTTAGCTGGCTTCGAAGATTATTTTTATTAAAAAGAAAGCAAATCGCAAAAGAAATTAAAAAAGGTTATCTCTTCATGCCAATGACAACAAAAGAAAGAAAGTCATTTGCAAAAATAACATCAGTTACTGAGCTGCCAGATTTGCTCAATATTCAGTTGGATTCATTCGAGCAATTTTTGCAGCCTGATGTTGACCCGGACAAACGGGAGAATAGAGGATTACAGGCAGTTTTTAACAGTATTTTTCCAATTGTGGATAGCAGGGAAAATTTCATCCTCGAGTTTGTCGCTTATTATATCGAGAAAGCTAAATATACTGTTAAAGAATGTCAGGAGCGAGGTGGTACTTTTTCCGTACCACTTAAGGCTAAACTTCGCCTTTCCATTAAAGACCCGGATAGTAGTAGCGAAGAGATTGCGGATACAATTGAGCAAATTGTATACCTGGGTAATATCCCGATTATGACCAACCGGGGGACGTTTATCATCAACGGCGCCGAACGAATTATCGTAAGTCAATTGCATCGATCACCGGGCGTGTTTTTTGATGAAATGAAACACCCCAATGGGTCCAAGATATATTCGGCAAGAATTATTCCCCTGCGCGGCTCCTGGTTAGAATTCTTGACCGACATTAACGATGTCATGTACGTCTATATCGATCGACGCAAGAAGTTTCCAGTCACGTCGTTGTTGCGCTCACTGGGATATTCCACTGATCAGCAATTGTTTGAATTATTTGGTCTGATTGAAGAGGCAAGGGTTGATAATCCTGATATTGAATCATATATCGAGCAGACGATTCTGCTGGACGTGATTGATTACGAGACCGGGGAGATTCTGATAGAAAAAGATTCGGCGCTGGATGCAGAAACATTGCAGCGTATCAAAGAAGCCGGGATTCAATCTATAAAATTTTTAAAACAGAGTCCGTTGCTGAGTCCAGAGGTTATCAATAATACTTTACGCAAAGATCCTTCGAAATCTGAAAAGGAAGCCCTGGAGCTTATTTACCGACAATTACGTTCTGGTGATCCCCCGGATATTGAAACTGCCCGGGGATTGGTGGATCGGTTATTTTTTAATCCTAAAAGATATGACCTGGGTGATGTTGGTCGTTATCGGTTGAATAAAAAACTAACAATTGAAATAGACCCGGAGTTGACGGTTTTAACCAAGGAAGATATTGTAGCCATTACCAAGTATTTACTGGATTTAAGGAATGGGAGACGATCGTCAGATGATATCGATCACCTGGGGAATCGACGCATTAAGACCGTTGGTGAGCAATTGGCTGCGCAGATGAGTGTCGGGCTGTCCAGAATGGCAAGAACAGTCAAGGAGCGGATGAATCTTCGGGAGAGCGAAAATTTAATGCCGCAGGATCTGATTAATGCGCGGACGATTTTATCGGTGATCAATACCTTTTTCGGTACCAGTCAATTATCCCAATTTATGGATCAAACAAATCCACTGGCAGAAATGACTCACAAGCGTCGCCTCTCTGCTTTGGGACCCGGAGGTTTGACAAGAGAACGAGCCGGCTTTGAAGTTCGAGATGTTCATTATACACATTATGGTCGATTGTGTCCCATTGAAACGCCAGAAGGTCCCAATATTGGTTTAATTTCTTCGCTGACAACTTATGCCAGAATCAATGACCTGGGTTTCATTGAAACACCGTATCGCAAAGTGGTTGATGGACGTGTAACAGATGAAATTGAATATTTATCTGCCGACGATGAAGAAAGCTATAAAATCGCCCAGGCAAATATTGATTTAAGTGAAGACGGCAGCTTAACCAGTGAAAGGGTTCAGGTTCGGGTGCAGAGTGATTTTCCATTAGTGACTCCAGATGTGGTTGACTACATGGATGTTTCGCCAACCCAGATGGTATCTGCGGCAGCATCATTAATTCCATTTCTTGAACATGATGATGCGAACCGGGCTTTAATGGGCTCCAATATGCAGCGACAATCCGTTCCATTACTCAATCCTGAGGCGCCGTATGTGGGGACGGGAATGGAAGCCAAAGTTGCCAGAGACTCCCGGGCAATGATCGTTTGTAAACACGATGGAATTGTTGAAAAAGTATCGGCTGATGAAATAGCTGTCCGATGTATCGACGATGATGAAAATGGTGAACTCGTCAGGGAAAAATTACTGGATTTTGAACGAGATGATATCGATGTTTATGAATTAGATAAATTTTTACGTACCAACCAGGATACATGTACCAATCAGATGCCACTTGTCAAAATGGGTGATGTTGTGAAGAACGGGGATGTGTTAGCTGATGGGTGCGGCACTGAAGGTGGAGAATTGGCGCTTGGCAAAAATATTCTGGTTGCCTTTATGCCATGGCGCGGCTATAATTTTGAAGATGCAATTGTGATTTCTGAAAGAGTTGTTCAAGATGATGTCTATACATCAATTCATATCGAACAATTTGAGATCCAGGTGAGGGATACCAAGCGAGGTGAGGAGGAGCTGACAAGAGAGATACCGAATATTAGTGAAGAAGCAACCAAAGATTTGGATGAAAATGGAATTGTCCGGGTTGGTGCTGAGGTAAAAGAAGGAGACATCCTGGTTGGAAAAGTGACACCCAAAGGCGAAACAGATCCGACACCGGAAGAGAAGTTATTGAAAGCGATTTTCGGAGAAAAGGCCGGGGATGTAAAGGATGCTTCACTGAAAGCAACGACCGGCTTAAAAGGAATTGTTATCGATACCAAACTCTTTTCCAGAAAGAAACGGGACGCAAAGACGAAACGACAGGATAAGAAGAAGACTGATGAGCTGGATCACTGGTTGGTATCTGAAAAACAGCGAATTCGCAGATTACGGGATAGAAAACTGATTAGTGTACTGGATGGTCAATATTCAGCCGGTATTCGGGACTTGGAAAATGGCAAAGTTGTTATCCGGGCAAAGGCATTATTAAAAAAAGAAGCGATGGGCGAGGTTGATTTTGATAAAATCGACCTGACCAAACCCCTGGTAGAAGACGAAGAGCGAAATCAGTTGATTGGAGAGATTTTAGAGAGTTATTATGAGAAGCTGTCCACGTTAGATGAAGACTATGAAACGAAGAAATTTAAGATTACAGTTGGTGATGAGTTACCGCCGGGGATTGTCCAATTCGCCAAGGTATATGTGGCGAAAAAACGGAAACTAATGGTCGGAGATAAAATGGCGGGTCGGCATGGTAATAAAGGAGTCGTCGCCAAAATCGTACCGATTGAGGACATGCCATTTTTACCAGATGGAACGCCGGTTGATATTGTTTTGAACCCATTGGGTGTACCGTCACGAATGAACCTTGGGCAGATCATGGAGACAAATTTAGGCTGGGCTGCAAAGATTTTGAATATTATGTATGCTACACCAGTATTCGACGGCGCCAGTTATGATGAAATCCAGGAAGAGATGAAGAAAGCAGGCATACCAATCAGCGGAAAGTCGATCCTTTACGATGGTCAAACCGGGATGCCGTTTGATTCAGAGGTGTCAGTAGGTCATATCTATATAATGAAGCTCTCTCACTTGGTAGAAGACAAGATCCACGCTCGTTCGATTGGTCCTTATTCACTGATTACGCAACAACCCCTCGGTGGTAAAGCCCAGTTTGGCGGTCAGCGGTTTGGAGAGATGGAGGTTTGGGCACTGGAAGCTTATGGCGCAGCTCATACCTTGCAGGAAATTTTGACAGTTAAGTCCGATGATGTGCGAGGTCGCTCAAAGGTTTATGAAGCGATTGTAAAAGGCGATACATTGCCAGAACCAGGATTACCCGAATCGTTTAATGTTTTGATTCGTGAACTTATGGGATTAGGTCTGGATGTTGAATTATTGGATATCAAAGATGGTAAGCCTTAGTCATTTAAAATAAAAAAGAGATACCCAAATTTTAATCTTATGTGAAAGGAAGGGGATATTCCTTCAATGATGTTGATAAGACCAGATATTACGACCAAAGCGAATTTTACAGCGATGTCGATAAATCTCTCTTCGCCAGATAAAATTCTGGAACGTTCCCATGGAGAGGTTACCAAACCCGAGACAATAAATTATCGCTCGTTTAAGCCAGAAAAGGATGGTCTGTTTTGTGAAAAAATATTTGGACCGGTTCGGGATTGGGAATGTCATTGTGGTAAATATAAGCGGATTCGATACAAGGGAATAATTTGTGATCGATGCGGTGTTGAAGTTACCATGAAAAGCGTTCGCCGGGAACGAATGGGCCATATTACGCTGGCAGTCCCGGTCGTTCATATCTGGTATTGGAAATCACTTCCTTCAAAGATCGGGTATATTCTTGGCATGAGTATGACTGATCTGGAAAAAGTTATTTATTATGAATATTATGTCGTTATTCAGCCCGGAAAAAGTGGTTTAAAAACAAAAGAACTGATTAGTGAAGATGAGTATTTCAAGATTATTAGTGAGTTTCCCGAAGTCACCGAAGAAACCGAGAACGAAGAAGAACGATTTGTGGTGAAGATTGGTGGCGAAGCGGTCCTCGACCTGCTCAAGCGGACTGATATCGATACACTATCCGAGGAATTGCGGTTACAGGTTCATGCTGACTCTTCGATTCAGCGAAGAACAGAAGCTCTGAAGCGATTGAAGGTTATTGAAGCATTTAAACGAAGTAAATTTCATAAAGAGAATAGACCTGATTGGATGATGATGACGGTTATTCCAGTGATTCCACCAGAATTGCGTCCGCTCGTTCCCTTAGAAGGAGGTAGATTTGCAACGTCGGATTTGAACGACCTTTACCGTCGGGTAATCATTCGCAATAATCGACTCAAAAAATTGCTTGAGATAAAAGCGCCAGAGGTCATTCTTCGTAATGAAAAGCGAATGTTACAGGAAGCGGTTGATTCATTGTTTGATAATGGAAGAAAAGCCGCGGCGGTCCGTTCGGATGGCAATCGAGCATTGAAATCGCTTTCAGATATGTTAAGAGGGAAGCAGGGACGGTTTCGTCAGAACCTGTTGGGAAAACGAATTGATTATTCTGGTCGATCGGTGATTGTTGTGGGACCAGAACTTAAAATGCACCAATGTGGCTTGCCAAAAGAAATGGCACTCGAGCTGTTTAAGCCGTTTGTCATACGGAAACTCGTTTCACGAGGACTGGTAAAGACGGTGAAGAGTGCAAAAAAAATGGTTGAAAAGCGCGGGAACGAAGTATGGGAGATCCTCGAAGAGATAATCGAAGATCACCCGATCTTATTGAACCGTGCTCCCACTTTGCACCGGTTAGGCATTCAAGCATTTCAACCCATCCTGATCGAAGGAAAAGCAATCCAGATCCACCCATTGGTATGTGCAGCTTTCAATGCAGATTTTGATGGCGACCAGATGGCAGTGCATATTCCTTTATCTTTATATGCACAGGTGGAAACTAAAATTTTAATGCTGTCAACTCATAATATTCTTTCCCCGGCCCATGGACGCCCACTGGCAATCCCCAGTCAGGATATTGTGTTGGGATGTTATTACTTAACGAAAGCCCGGGCTGGCGACCTTGGAGAAGGAAAACTATTTTCATCACCGGAAGAGGTTCTTATCGCTTATGAAAATAATGCAGTAGGGCTTCATGCCAGGATAAAGGTTCGAAATAATGGTGAGCTTATTGATACAACGACCGGGAGAGTTGTTTTTAACCAGATTATTCCAGAAGGAATTGAATTTGTCAATGAGCTTCTGTCCAAAAAGAGGGTCGAAGAGATTATTGCCAATGTTTACAACAAATTGGGGAATTGTATCACTGCTGATTTTCTGGATAAAATTAAAGAGATGGGATTCTATTATGCGATGAAGGGGGGCATCACCATTGGTATGGATGATGTGATTACACCAGAGGAGAAACCCCAGATTTTACAGAAATCGGTCAGCGAAGTTGAAAAAATATTGGGACAATATGAGAACCAGATTATTACCGATGGAGAGCGGTATAATAAGATCATTGATATTTGGACCCATACCACCAGTGATGTTGCTGAAACCATGTGGGAGAAACTGAAAAAGTCCAAAAGTGGTTTTAATCCCATTTACATGATGGCGGATTCTGGAGCGCGTGGCTCACGAGAACAGATTCGGCAGTTAGCTGCTATGCGTGGATTGATGGCTAAACCCCAAAAGAAAATGACCGGTGAAATGGGAGAGATTATTGAAAATCCCATTATGTCAAATTTCAAAGAAGGATTGTCAGTACTGGAATACTTTATTTCCACTCACGGAGCCAGAAAAGGTTTAGCCGACACAGCTTTGAAAACCGCGGATGCTGGTTACCTGACCCGGCGCCTTGTTGATGTTGCCCAGGATGTTATTATCAATGAGCGAGATTGTGGAACAATTTTAGGTCTGCGTATTGGTGACCTTAAAGAAGGCGAAGAAGTAATTGAACCGCTGCGAGATCGAATTTTAGGTCGTGTCGCTGCAGAAGATGTATTCGATGATGAAGGAAACGTTTTAGTAGAAGCTGGAAATTTAATCAGTGAAAGCACAGCTGACGAAATTTACAACGCCGGAATTGAAAACGTCAGTATTCGATCGGTGCTTACCTGCGAGGCGAAAAGGGGGGTGTGTGGTTTATGTTATGGTAGAAACCTGGCAACTGGAAAGTTAGTTGGCATGGGTGAAGCTGTTGGAGTTATGGCAGCTCAATCCATTGGAGAGCCGGGCACTCAGCTAACCTTACGGACTTTCCACATTGGTGGTACCGCAGCCAGAATTGCTGCCCAGTCACAGACGACTGCAAAACAGGATGGTATAATCCACTATGACAACCTGCGATATGTAGAACGCGAGGAAGGATACTATATCGCAATTGCTCGAAATGGCAAACTAAAGTTAATCGATGAAGATAACCGGACTTTATCCGTTTATATTGTCCCGTATGGCGCTCAAATATTCGTCAGCGAGGGAGACGAAGTTAAAAAGGGACAGACTCTTTTCCGATGGGATCCTTATATTACAGGTATATTAACTTTCCATTCAGGAAAAGTCGAATTTGTTGATATTAACGAAAATGTAACTTACCGTGAAGAATCTGATGAAGCGACAGGATTACGCCAGAGAGTCATCATTGAGTCAAGAAATCGATCTTTGAGTCCGCAGGTAAAAATTGTTGACGAAGATCGAAATGAATTAAGTACTTACATTCTTCCTATTCGTTCATCGATTCAGGTGAAGGATGGAGATCAGGTTAAAGCTGGTGATTTCCTGGTTAAAATCCCTCGAGAAATTTCAAAAACCCGGGATATTACCGGTGGTTTGCCCCGGGTCGCTGAATTGTTCGAGGCGCGTCGTCCTAAAGATCCAGCAATTGTTAGTGAGATTGACGGACGAGTAAATTTTGGTGAGATCAGGCGAGGTGTTCGTAAGCTTACGGTGACTTCACGTGATGGTCAGGAAGAAAAGACATACCAGATACCTTACGGAAAACATATTTTAGTACATGATGATGATTATGTTGAGGCTGGTGAAAAATTATGTGAGGGCTCGGTTGCACCGCATGATATTTTAAATATTATGGGAGCAAACAGGGTTCAAGAATATCTCGTAAACGAGATTCAAGAAGTCTATCGGCTCCAGGGTGTAAGAATCAATGATAAACATATAGAAGTGATTGTTCGCCAGATGCTTCAGAAGATTAAAATAGACGACCCGGGAGATACTTTTTACTTGCCCAATGACCAGGTTGATCGAATTACCTTTCAGGGAGAAAATAACCGGGTTCGCGGGATGGTGATAATTACGGATGCGGGAGATTCTGATTTTAAAGTCAATGAGTTGCTTAGTCGAACTGAATTAGAGCGAACAAACCAGAAACTAACAAAAGCCAAAAAGACGCCAGCTAAATCAAGACCAGCTCGTCCGGCGACTTTTCAGCCTTTGTTGTTGGGTATTACTAAAGCATCGTTAACGACCGAAAGCTTTATCTCGGCGGCTTCATTTCAGGAAACAACACGTGTGTTAACCGATGCTTCAATTGAAGGAAAAATTGATTATTTGCGTGGCTTGAAAGAGAATGTTGTAATGGGTAACCTGATACCGGCTGGGACAGGACTAAACAAATATAAAAAAATCAAAGTATATAGTCCCATTACTGATGAATCTGACGAAGAAAAAATTGAATCGACACCAGAAGAAGTGTTGGAAGAAGTAGCAGAGCCATAAGTTATTTTCAAAAAATTTAAACTGATAAAAAAATATATTGCAATTTTAAAATTTTTTCTTTATATTCTGGACTTTATAAAAAACGGAGATAGAGATTGCCAACGATAAATCAATTAGTTAGAATTGGTAGAAAGAAAGTAACCAAAAAGACATCGGCGCCGGCACTTACCGGGGCGCCGCAACGTCGAGGTGTATGCACCCGAGTCTATACAACAACACCTAAGAAGCCAAATTCAGCTTTAAGGAAAGTTGCCAGGGTTCGATTGAGCAATGGTTTTGAAGTAACCGCATATATTCCCGGGGAAGGTCATAACTTACAGGAACACTCCATTGTTCTAATTCGCGGTGGTCGTGTGAAAGATCTTCCTGGGGTGCGTTATCATATCATACGTGGCGTTTTAGATACTGCCGGTGTACAGGACCGGTCGCAGGGCAGGTCTAAATATGGAACAAAAAGGAAAAAAAGCTAATTTCTCATTTAAATTAGAAGTTGATTAAAATATGCCAAGAAGAAAAAGAGTCGTTGCAAGAGAAGTATTACCCGATCCGAAATACAATAGTATTGTCGTTACCAAGTTCATCAACGGTTTGATGAACAAGGGTAAAAAGAGCGTTGCGGAAACAATTTTTTACGATGCTGTTGAAAAGATTGAGAGTCGAACCGGTAAAAACGGTTTGGAATTGTTCCAGAAAGGAATGAACAATGTAAAACCGATTCTGGAAGTCAAATCCAGGCGAGTCGGAGGGGCAACTTACCAGGTACCCATCGAAGTGAATGAAAGTCGCCGACAGGCATTGGCAATCCGTTGGATTATTTCTTTTGCCAATTCACGAAATGACAGAACAATGGCTGATAAACTAGCCTCAGAACTCATTTCAGCATCAAATAACGAGGGGGCTTCAATAAAGAAACGAGAAGATACCCACAAAATGGCGGAGGCAAATAAAGCGTTTGCACATTTTAGGTGGTGATGCACAAGCGACCGGGTGACAACTGAGCAGCAAGTCATCTCGTACAATCAATATTTAATCTTCTCCACAACTTTAGGGAGGAAAAAGATTAACGATTGATACTCTCTAAATATGTTAAGTGGAGTTTTTTATGTCTGCAAATAGGAGGCTGGAACAGTTCCGGAATATCGGAATAATGGCGCATATCGATGCCGGGAAAACGACGACAACCGAGCGTGTTTTATATTATACCGGGAAAGTTCATCGGATTGGAGAGGTTGATGAAGGTACTGCAACGATGGACTGGATGGAGCAGGAAAGGGAGCGCGGAATCACCATTACATCTGCAGCCATAAGCGCCAAATGGAAAAATTGTCAAATTAATATAATCGACACACCTGGTCATGTTGATTTTACAGTAGAGGTTGAACGGTCGTTAAGAGTTTTAGATGGCGCAGTCGCCATCTTTTGCGCCGTCGGTGGCGTTGAACCTCAATCTGAAACGGTCTGGCGACAGGCAGATCATTACAAAACACCGAGAATATCATTTATTAATAAGCTGGATCGAATTGGCGCTGATTTTTTTAATGCGGTGGATATGATAAAAAGCCACCTGGGCGCGATTCCCTTGATAATCCAGATACCAGTTGGTGAAGGCAATTTTTTCAGCGGGATAATTGACCTGATCAAAATGAAATACCTGGTATTTGATCAGGACACATTAGGTTCTACGGTACAGGAATCAGAGTTACCGGCTGAACATGTCGAAGAAGCTGAAAAGTTTCGCAGCAAAATGTTAGAGTTGCTGTCTGAATTCGATGACAACATTCTGGAAAAATATATTGAGTCGCAGCATATTGAAGATGCAGAAATTAAGGCAGCTATACGAAAAGCGACGATAAATGTAAAATTAACACCAGTTCTTTGTGGATCAGCTTTAAAAAATAGCGGCATTCAACCGCTAATCGATGCGATTGTAGACTATTTACCATCTCCGCTTGATGTGCCCCCAAGAAAAGGGATCAATCCTAAAAGCGGGCGAGAGGAAGTACGAAAAGTATCGGATGATGAATATTTTTGTGCATTAGCTTTTAAAATCGCAACTGACCCGTTTGTTGAAAAGTTAACTTTTATCCGTGTTTATTCGGGTACAGCAAGAGTTGGTCAGAGTGTTTATAACACCAATACCGGAAAACATGAGCGCATCGGTAGAATTTTGCAGATGTCCTCAAATAAGCGAGAGGATCTTAAAGCAGTTCACTGTGGAGACATTGTAGCGATTACTGGCTTCCGGATGACCCGAACCGGTGATACGCTTAGTGTCGATAAACATCCAATCGCTCTGGAAAGTATGGATTTCCCTGAACCTGTTGTATCCGTTGCAATTGAACCCAAAACCAAAGCTGATCAGGATCGATTAACCGATTCATTAAAGCGATTGGCAAATGAAGATCCTACTTTCCTGGTAAGAAACGATGATGAAACAGGACAGACCATTATATCAGGGATGGGAGAGCTTCATCTGGATATTCTGGGCGATCGATTGACGCGGGAGTTCCGGGTAAAAGCAAATGTTGGTAAGCCACAGGTTGCTTACAAGGAATCCATTCTAAATCATGCACGGGGTGAAGGTCGATTTATCAAACAAATAGCAGGCAAAAACCAATTTGCTGAAGTCGTTTTGGAAGTCGAACCGAATGAGATTGGCGGTGGGCTAAAATTTGAAAGCGTCGTTTCGCCCGATAAAATTCCAAGACTTTTCATCCATCCTATTAATGAAGGTATAAAAGAGGCGATGTTGGGCGGTGTTTTATTCGGCTACCAGGTGATTGATGTTAAGGCTAAATTGATTGATGGAAATTTTCACCAGGAAGAGTCATCAGAATTAGCATTTAAAATTGCAAGCTCAATGGCTTTCCGGGCTGCTGCCGAAAAGGCGAATCCAGTTTTGCTGGAGCCTATTATGAAAGTTGATGTTACAGTACCAGAAGATTTTTTGGGTGAGGTAATCAATTTTCTACATTCAAAGCGGGCTAAAATTAATAAGATGGATGTGAGAAAAAATTTACAGATCGTATCGGCAACGGTTCCACTCAGCGAAATGTTTGGCTATACAACGACTCTGAGGTCCTTAACGCAGGGGCGTGCAACGTATACGATGGAATTCTCACATTATGAGCGGCTTCCAGAAGCACAAATAGAGCAAATGTTTGCTGGTAGTTATTCTTTTAGTTAAGGGCTTGAGATATGATAATTTGGATAGTTGAAATTAATAAAACCAATTAAAAATAATAGGTTACAGAACAGAAAGAGATGACTTATTTTATCTCACCCCCTAAAGTATTCATCAGAAACTTTAGAGGGACTTTATAACGGAGGTATTTGATCATGGCGAAAGAGAAGTTTCAGCGGACCAAGCCGCATGTAAATATAGGTACGATCGGTCACGTCGATCACGGCAAGACCACTTTAGTGGCGGCGATCACCAATATTTTATCTCACCAGGGTTTAGCCCAGGCCAAGAGTTATGATGAGATTGATAATGCGCCAGAGGAGAAAGCCCGTGGCTTAACGATCAATGTGCATCATGCCGAGTATGAGACAGCGAATCGCCATTATGCGCATGTTGATTGCCCGGGTCATGCGGATTATATCAAGAACATGATCACTGGCGCGGCACAGATGGATGGTGCGATACTGGTGGTATCCGCAGCAGATGGTCCCATGCCGCAGACTCGTGAGCATGTGTTGTTAGCACGGCAGGTGAATGTGCCGTATTTGGTGGTATTTATGAACAAGACCGACCAGGTTGATGACCCGGAGTTATTGGAGTTGGTGGAGTTGGAGGTACGCGAGTTATTGAGTCAATATGAGTTTCCTGGCGATGATATCCCGGTGATCAAGGGGAGTGCGTTACAAGCCCTGGAGAATTTGG
>CBFDBN010000040.1:0-15452 GCA_965603055.1 uncultured bacterium
AGATTCAGCCCGGGTGGAAGCCTACGGCACGATTGATGAATTATGTGCAATGATCTTAGTTGTCAAAACAACCGAAATCAGCCAGCGAATTTTTAAAATATTATCCAAATTACAGGATTATTACCAGGATGTCAATGCCGAAATCGCATCAGATGAAGATGGCATCAGAATGTTGAAAAAACGTATCACGGAACAGGATGTCAAATACCTGGAAAATCTCATCGACGAGTTTGATGCGGAGCTGCCGAAATTAGCCCATTTTATCGTTCCTGCTGCAAAACCAGCGACAGCATTTCTTAATTTAGCACGAACTGTTTGTCGAAGGGCAGAGCGACGATTGTGGGCGCTTTCTCGAGAGCATCCTCTCAATCAGAACATTATTATCTTTTTTAATCGATTGGTGGTTATGCACTGCGCTCCGTTCGGAATGACAGATCAAAGTTTAATCTGACTATGTAGTAATAAATTTCACCAAGAATTAAAATGCACAAGTTATTTAAACCCACCCTCTAAATAATTATAAATGGGAAAGAAAAGAGTTGTTTTTAAATAAAAATTTTGTTTAATTAGTGGCTGTTCGAAAACAAATAAATTTTGTTATTCAGAGTTCGCTTAGCAGATGAGGAATCTGTATATCCTGATAAATTTGTAAAAAATTTAAAAATCTTGTTGGGATGAAAAGTTTAATGGTTGAGCCAATTCAACAACTTTTGAAGAGATTGCATGAAGAATCCAATAATACTGCGAAAATATGCAAGGAGATTAAAAGTTGGCTCAGCCAATTCAAGGAAATCTCAGATTCACATAGCCATTTGTTGTTGGAACTGGAAAGGTTAGGCTTAATAGCCCCTGGTTTTGCTGAAAAAATTTTAGAATGTCTTAAAGGATTTATCCACAAGTTCCACCCCTACCAACAAGTTGCAAGATTCTTTTTTTTACTCACCGATGCGAATATTTTTCGATCCCGAGGTGACTACCAAAAAGCTTTGCAGTTTTACAAAGATGCTGATCAACAACTTCAATATTGCCCACCTGATATTCAGGTTCACAGAGTTGCTGTTTTGGAAGGTTTTGCAGAAGTGTATCGATTACGTCGTGAATTTGATAAAGCTGCTGAACAATATCAACAACTAATTGAATTGGACAGGAAGCTTGGTAATGATGCAAATCTTGTTGAGGATTATTGTGATCTGGCAAATATGCATTTAGAATATGCTGTAAGTAGACGTTCTCATGAATTGTTTAAAAATGCCGAAAATTCATTGCATCAAGCTGAACGATATTTAGATAGAGTAGATATTACTGTAAAAGATCAGTTTCAGGCTTCCATCTGGGGAATGTGGGGCAAACTCGAGATGACTCGTTACAATCTTGAAGCTGCTCTCAATTGGTTTGAGAAAGCGCATCATCTTTTTCGAAGTTCAAGCCAGGAAATGCGGGTGGGTAGGACCCTGGTATTTATCGGTAAGGTTTACCAACAATTACACCGCCAAAAAGAAGCAGATGCAATTTTTACAGAGGCTCTTGAAGAATTGGAAGCATACGGCACTGAAACTGAAAAGCGAAAACTGACGATTGAAACTATTATTTACAGTGATTTTGAAACTAAAGATTCCGAAACTTTTGAACAGCAATTGCAACATGCTATTCAATATAAAGATATTGAAGAAGAAATCGCAGCCCGCTTGCAGCTTGGTGATTATTTTTTTAAACGCAGATCGTTAAATGACGCCCTGACAATTTATCAACATAGCTTCAAATTAGCTGCTGAATATCACCTCTATTTTGAACAAATCCAGGCAAGTCTTGGCATTGCAAGGATATTACGCCAGCAAAAGAAATATAATGACGCAATTGATGAATTAGAAAAGTGCCAAAACTTGATAAAATCAGAACCAGTTTTGAATTTAGTCGAATTGAAAGCAAAATGTGCTGCCGAATTGATTCTTTGCAAGTTGAAGGCAGGTAAGATCAAGCTTTATGAAGCTGATAGACAATTACGAAAGATTATTAATGAATTAGAACAAACTTTTCTCAAGTATAAGCGAGAAACATTGCAGGTCGGATTTTTTGAAAATCTTGTCGAGCTTTACAAAGAAGTTATACGTCTCAACCTGGCTCAAGATCAACAAGAAATAGAAACCGTTTGCGCAATTGAAAACGCCCGGGGAAGATCATTGAATCTACTCATCATCGAGCAGCCTTCCCGAACTGATCTGCCATTATATCTTTCAAATCCAAATATTTTAAAAAAAGATTTAGATGTTATTCAAAAATTTATACCATCGAATGAATTAACTGTCATTCTGGAATTATTTGATGTGGGTGATGAGTTAATCATTGCTGAAATTCATCTGGATCAATCCGAGCAGAATATTCAGATACATCGTCAGCCACTTCCCAGCAGACATGAGCTCAAATTCCTGCTGGCTTCAGAATTCAGCGCTCCCACGATAGAATATTTAAAAGAGCTTCGGGGGCTTCAAAATAAAATAATCGAAAGCGCTCGAAAAGATTTAGAAATCTTTACCCAGGTATTTGCAAAAAATAAGCAGAAGAAAAATACCAATATCTTTATTGCACCACACCGAGAATGGCATAACTTTCCTTTTGAAGCATTCATTATAGAAGAAGTGTCTGAAATATCTTATGTTCCTTCCATCATTCGTATTCCCAATTTACGAATTTTTGCCCATCAGGCTAAAACATTGAAACCATTGCGTAAGTCGGGACATGCTGTTGCACTCGATGCTGGTCACGATCTGATTACGGGTAGCTTCGATCGTTTATCCTTACGAAATATCTTCCCGGACAGCGTTACTGAGCTTGTTGCATCCAACTCAATTCCTATCTCTCCCGACGAAATTATTTCTGCGGTAAAGGATTGTTCTATATTTCACATTTCCAGCCATGGTTATTTTAATCCCGGTTTCCCGATGCAATCTTGTATCGAGCTGGGTCGTAATCAGGGTGATCCAAAATGGACATTAGAAATGATGATGAAAAATCTTCGGTTTAATAATGCACCGCTTGTCGTTCTCAGTGCTTGTGAGGCGGGTCGATTGTTAATGGATCAGGGTGACGAATTTTATGGCTTCGCTCGTGCATTTCTTAACGCAGGAGCCAGGGCTGTCATCGGGTCAAATTGGAAAATCCACGAAATCCCTGCCACAATCCTGATGGATTATTTTTATAAATTCATGAAAGAATTCACAAATAAAGGAGAATTCCAACCTGCCCGGGCACTGTTGATGGCTATTAACAAGCTTCGTCATAAGAGTAAATCAGAAATTGATAATTATTTCGGAGAGAAGTTTTCTCAAATTGGTTTCAACCGGGAACAGAGCGATCAATTTGAACATAAAAAGACCGAGCTATTTGAAATATGCCCGGACAAAAATACATTTCATTCACCCGAATTTTGGTCAGGATTCACCTGTACCGGTATATCTGAGTAACGCAAATTTCCAATTTGCGTCATGACTTCATTTACCAAACTCAGATTAATTGAAAATAACTAATCACAAAATAAAACACTAATGCTCCACTTGCCGCTGTCAATGCATACGGCAACTGCGTATTAACATGATCAATTGGATCGCAGGCTGTTGCCATAGATGAAATAATCGTTGTGTCAGAAACCGGGGAACAGTGATCGCCGAAAACACCGCCGCCCATGACCGCACTGACCATCAATGGCAGGCTAATACCCATATTTTGTGCCAGGGGAACGGCAATCGGCATCATAATGGCAAACGTTCCCCAGGAAGTTCCTGTAGCAAATGAAATAAAACAGGCGAGCAGGAAGACAAGTGGCGTAACCAGCGCCGGATGAATCGTAGCCGTTGCCAGACCGGCGACATAAGGTCCGGTTCCCATTGTTTTACAGGTCGCCCCCATGGTGAAAGCAAAAACCATTAACAGCCCCATTGGAATCAGTCCACCCATACCTTTCATCACCAGGTCCAAAACTTCTCTCAGGGAGAAAATTTTCTGAATTTTGTAAAGAACTGCCGCAGTGAAAATTCCCATTAAAACTGCCCAGAACACGGCTGTCGAACCTGATCCCTGCTCAATACGACCATTCCCGGTAATCAGCAGTCCAATCGGAACCATGGCAACCATGGCAATCAAAGGCAGGATCATATTGACCGGTCGTGGCTGAACTCCTTCTTTTACTGGCATGGCAATCGTTTCTTCTGATACCAACAGTTGAGCTCCATCTCTCACTAATTTTCCAGTTTCCTTTGCCCGTTTTTCTGCCTTTGCCATTGGTCCAAAGTCTTTTTGAGTGATAATGATGAATAGAACCAGCAAAATGGTAAACATTGCATAAAAATTTGTTGTTACTGCTTTCAACACCATGAAGAACGGATTTTCGACCTGTTGAGCCAGCAACAGACCAGTTAACACAGCTCCCCAGCCATTAAACGGAATCATCACACAGACCGGGCAGGAAGTGGAATGCGCCAGGTACGCCAGTTTTTCACGGGGGACTTTGAATTTATCAAAAATTGGTCTGCCAATAGAGCCGATAACGAGATTAATCATATTGCTCTCGATAAAAATCATGACCCCGATAATCCAGAGCAATAGCCCGGCACTACGCCGATTTTTCACCAGTCCTTTCTGACTAACCAAACGAATAAATCCTGACACACCGCCGGAATGCTGCATCATGATGATCAATGCCCCCACCATCATGCTGAAAATTATCACCTTTGTATTACTGGAATCTTTGAAAATATCAATCGTGGCTTCGAGTGTATCCCGCAGCCCAATTAATGGATTCCATTTATTAAAAGCGGTCCAGCCAAGCCAGATACCGAGAAAGAGAGAAGGATAGACCTGTTTAGTTTTAATTGCCAGGGCGATTGCCAGCACCGGGGGAAGTATCGAGATCCAGCCGTAGGTTTCCAATTGGGAACTCCTTTGTTGAATTGATAATTTCTTTTATTGTGGGAATTAAGGTTTTGCATTTTCATAATAAATATTTTATACCAAAAAATCAATCATTTTTTCTATTTACCAAATTACTCAAATACTCAATATTAAATCATTGACTTTTATTAAATAATTTTGTACATTTTTGGTTTTAATTTTGCCACGAAGTCTATCGGATAGGAATTTACATTAAGCATCAATCAAATGAAGAGGGATTAGAATTATGGAGCGTTTTCTCATCACCGGCGGCGCAGGTTTTATCGGCAGCAATTTCATTCATTACTTATTTGAAAAATACCATGATGTTGAAATTATTAACCTGGACAAACTCACTTATGCCGGTAATCTTGATAATTTGAAAGAGATTGAAAATCGATCAGGTTACAAATTTGTAAAGGGCGATATTTGTGATCGTGAACTGGTTGAAGATTTGATGAAGGATTGTGATTATGTAATCAACTTTGCCGCCGAAAGCCATGTGGATCGATCGATTGGCGCACCTGATGATTTCATCAAGACTGATGTTTATGGGACTTTTGTCCTGCTGGAGAGTGCGAGAAAATATTCTATAAAAAAGTTTGTCCAGATCAGCACCGATGAAGTATATGGGAGTATTGAAAATGGATCATTCAAGGAAACTGATCCGTTAATGCCTTCCAGTCCCTATTCTGCATCCAAAGCCGGGGCTGATCGGCTGGCTTATTCTTATTTTGTGACTTATGATTTGCCGGTAATCATCACCCGTTGTTCAAACAATTTTGGACCGTATCAATATCCGGAGAAATTGATTCCACTGTTCATCACCAATGCCATTGAAGATAAACAACTGCCGCTTTATGGCGACGGGCTGAATGTGCGAGATTGGATATATGTGTTAGATCACTGCGATGCGATTGATTTTATTTTGCATCATGGTATTAATGGAGAGGTATATAATATTGGTGGTGATAACGAAAGAAATAATAAAGAAATAACGCATAAAATTTTACAGGGATTGGGAAAATCAAATGATTTGATTAAGTATGTGAAAGATCGTCCCGGTCATGACCGACGCTATTCAGTGAATTGTTCCAAATTAGCCACGCTGGGTTGGCAGCCAAAATTTCAATTCGACCAGGCAATGGATTTGACAATTGATTGGTACAAAAACTACCGCCGGTGGTGGGAAAAGATTAAGAGTGGGGAGTATCTCGAGTATTATAAGCAGCATTATGGGATGGAGGAATGAGGTAATTGAGTGATCAGGGAAATTGGATAATTAGACACTTAGTGTTGTAACATCGACAAAACTTTGTCGATAAATTGAATGATGAATATCGAATCCTCCAACTGGCAATTAGCATCAACCTAAGAGATAATAACCGCAGAGAAACGCAGAGAAAAACAGAGTCAAAGGTTAATTTGATTAGTTGCTCAAATTTCAAAACGTTAATATTTCAATAAAAACAATTAATAAAAACTCTGCGTTTCCTCTGCGGTCTCAGCGATCTCTGCGGTTGAATTACATTTATAAAAAGATTTTGCTTAGGTTGACGCCTATTGCCAACTGGCGGATCGAAATTCGATATACATCGAATTATAAATAAAATAAAAATCAGAAACAATCAAGGAGACGGAGAGAGTATGGGATTAGCAGAAAAAATCAATGAAAAAACTGCCAAAATAGGTGTTGTTGGACTGGGATATGTTGGCCTACCCCTCGCGGTTGAATATGCTTACAATGGTTTTACGGTCGTAGGAATTGATATCGATAAAAAGAAAAAGAGGAAAATTGATCTCGGAGAAAATTATATCGATGATGTGGAAGCCGAAAAATTTGCACAGGCTCTGGAAAGCAAAAAACTCGTCGCAGAATCAGATTTCAATTCTATACCTGATCTGGATATTATTTATATCTGCGTTCCAACTCCATTTACGGATAACAAAGATCCTGATATTAGTTATATCCATCATTCAACAAAAGAAATCGCTAAAAGACTTCGTAAAGATCAATTAATTATATTAAAAAGCACGACCTATCCGGAAACAACAGAGAAGGAAGTGCTCCCAATTTTAGAAGAAAGTGGTCTCAAGGTGGGCAAAGATTTTTTCCTGGCTTTTTCGCCGGAAAGAATTGATCCAGGCAACAAAATTTTTACAACTAAAAACACGCCGGTTGTTGTTGGAGGAGTTACAAAAAAATGTAGCGAAATTGCCAGAACAGCTATTGCACAGGTTGTTCATCATGTTCACGTTGTTTCCAGCCCGAGTGTGGCTGAAATGGAAAAATTGCTGGAAAACATTTTCCGCAGTGTAAACATTGCCCTTGTTAATGAATTGGCTCGGCTTTGTGATCGAATGGGCGGTATTGACATCTGGGAAGTTATCGATGCAGCCGCCACGAAACCATTTGGTTTTATGCCGTTCTATCCCGGACCGGGGATTGGCGGACATTGCATTTTGGTCGATCCCTATTATTTAGCCTGGAAAGCACGGAAATTTGATTTTCACACCCAATTTATTGATTTAGCGGCTCAGAGCAATGAAGAGATGCCTTTTTACGTGATCGGAAATATTCGCCGGGCATTGGGCAATGTAGATTCTTCGATCCGAAAAGGAAAAGTCCTGATACTGGGAGTAGCCTTTAAAAAGGATGTCGATGACACCCGAAATTCACCAGCCATAAAAATTATGGAATTATTATTGCAAAGAGGAGTGAAGGAGCTTAATTACAACGATCCTCACGTCTCAAAAATCAAAGTCGCTGGAAAAGAATATCAGTCGTTACCAATGACAAAAGAATTGTTACAACAACAGGATGTTGTTGTAATTACTGCCGATCATTCTGCTTATGACGCCGAATTTATTGTGAGTAATTCCCGGGCTGTTGTCGATACCCGAAATTTAACCAAACATATTCAAAATGACATGTACAAAATCGTGAAATTAGGCTCCGGTCGCGGCTTCTACACCGATATTTATACTGATGGTTAGAATTATCTATTAATAAAACATCTGGGGGCAGACATCATGGAAAAGCAGCAGAAGATCAAAATCTTAAATGTCGTTGGTGCACGACCAAATTTTATGAAGATCGCACCCATTCATCGAATCATGAAAATTTCGGACATAATTGAGCCGATACTGGTGCATACCGGGCAACATTATGACGAGAAAATGTCCCGGATCTTTTTTGAAGACCTGGGGCTTCCAGTACCCGATGTTTATCTTGGCATCGGATCAGGCAGTCATGCCCGGCAAACCGGTGCGATCATGATCGAAATGGAAAAGATCGTACTCGATTATAAACCTGATCTGGTTCTGGTTGTCGGTGATGTGAATTCCACCATGGCTGCGACATTAGTTGCCTCAAAATTGCACATTCCAATTGCTCATGTGGAAGCCGGTCTGCGCAGTTTCGATCGAGCCATGCCGGAAGAAATAAATCGAATGGTGACCGATTCATTGGCAGACTTTCTTTTTGTCACAGAGGAAAGTGGACGTCAAAATTTACTGAAAGAAGGTATCCCTTCAGAAAAAGTTCATTTCGTTGGCAATGTGATGATCGATTCACTGCTGAGTCATTTGAAAAAAGCAAAAAAATCAAATATCATTTCGCAATTAAATTTGGATCATCAGCCGTATGCCCTGTTAACGCTCCATCGACCCAGTAATGTGGACGATCAGGAGACTTTTAACGGTATACTTAATGCCCTGGAACAGATTGAGAAAAAAATTCCAATTATTTTTCCCATTCACCCCAGGTCCAGAAAGATGTTAGAGCAATTCCAGTTCGGTGATCGAATCGCAAGATTGAAAAATTTTAATTTGATTGATCCACTGGGGTATCTCGATTTTCTGTCTTTAATGGAAAAAGCAAAATTGGTGTTAACTGATTCGGGCGGCATTCAGGAAGAGACAACCGTATTGGGGATTCCTTGCCTGACATTGCGAAAGAATACCGAACGACCCGTTACGGTGGAATTGGGCACTAACGTGATTGTCGGGATGGATAAGGATAAAATTGTGGATGAAAGTTTTAAAATTCTGTCAGAACAATCCAAAAAAGGGAAGATTCCTCCACTCTGGGATGGCAATGCGGCGCGTCGGATTGTTGATGTTGTTGAACGACGAATGGGTAATCTGGTAATTGGGTAACCGGGTTATCAGGAAATTGGGACAACCGGGCAATATTAAGATCTGGTAAATATTTTTAAATTATTAAGTTTGAGCTTTGAAAGTATTTTTCAGTAGGGGAACGAAGTGATTTTGAATTTAGTAAAATGGATAAAAGAAAAACTTGCTGCTTGATTTATGTTAGAAATTATCTTTTTCTTTTTCGTATTTATAATACTCTATGTCTACTTCGGGTATCCGCTCATTATTTTGATGATCGCCGCCATAAATAAAAAGACGGTTCAGAAGAATGAAGAATTTAAGCCGACAGTAAGTTTAATTATTGCCGCGTATAACGAACAAGACATTATTGAAGAGAAACTCAATAATAGTCTATTGCTCGATTATCCAAAAGATAAATTTGAGATCGTGGTTTTTTCGGATGCTTCGACCGATCGGACCGATGAGATTGTTGAGCAGTATCAAGATAAGGGCATTGTATTTATTCAATTGTCAGAAAGAAGAGGAAAAACAGCGGGACAGAATCTGGCAGTCGATTACGCAAACGGTGAAATCATTATTTTTTCTGATGCCAATGCATTATATCGTGAGGAAGCCATACGAAAAATCGTTCGGAATTTCTCTGATCGATCAGTAGGATGTGTCTGCGGTGAGCTTGTCTATTATAGTGAGGACAAAACCCTGATTGGCGACGCCGAAAATGTATATTGGGACTATGAAAAGTTCATCAAACGACAGGAGAATCGCGCCGCATCTATCCTCGGTGCCAATGGCTCGATTTATGCAGTTCGAAAAGATTTATTTGTGCCATTACCCGATGATATTATAAGCGATTTCATCGAGCCATTTAAAATTATCGAGCAGGGTTACCGGGTGGTTTACGAATCAGAAGCATTATCATTTGAACAATCGACAACAAACTTTCATGAAGAATATCACCGAAAAAGAAGAATCATTAATCGAAGCTTCTACTCCCTGCTTCATTACAAAACATTTCTAAATCCAATAAAATACCCGTTGCTTAGTTTTCAACTGATATCTCATAAATTACTGAGATGGTTAATTCCAATTTATCTGCCGATTATTTTTATAGTGAACCTGTTTTTATTGAAATCTTTATTTTTTCAAATTACTTTTGGACTGCAAATAATTTTTTATGCTACCGCTATATTGGGGTATCTGTTAGAAAAGAAAAATTGGCATAACATTCTGTTTTATACACCTTTCTATTATTGCTTAGTGAATGTCGCCTCTTTGCAGGCAATTGTTGAGTATTTTATTAAAAGAAAAAAAATTGTAACCTGGAAACCGATTAGGCTTAATAAATAATAAATGCCAAAAGCAATTGAAAAAATCTTTCTCATCAGTAGTGATTTTATCAACATTAACTTAACCTATCTTTTTTGGATTTTATTAAGACAATATTTAAACTACTACACTGAATCAGGATTTGTTAGCAATTGTATTCTGGCATTCGTTCTATTTTTATACTGGTTTTTCATGTTTTTCTTCTTTGGATTGTATAAATCCTGGTACGCACAATCCCGTTTTGATGAATTCGTGACTGTCCTTAAAACCATTTCGATTGGTGTTTTCATTTTATTTATAGTCACGTTTGATGTTCGCGTTGATTTGCAATCGAGCCCTTCGCTTAGCAGAATTATTATTATTTCGTATTGGCTCATGCTGGTCTTTTTCACCAGCCTGGGCAGAATGTTGCTGAGAACCATTCAAAGAAAGCTGCTCGAGCTGGGATTTGGAAGACGAAAGACTTTAATTATTGGATGGAGTAACAAAGCTCATGAAATTTACGACAAAATTAGAGAATTCCCGGCACTTGGTTATGACGTTATCGGATTTGCTTCGCTTTCAAAAAATAGTATTAATGAAACCTATCATGATGCAAAAGTTTTAGGATATTACAAAGACATCGCTCGAATTGTTGAAAGAAACCAGGTTGAAGAAATCATTATCGCTGTGAAAAACAGTTCGCCGAAGGAGGTTATCAAGATCATATCCCGTTGCGATTCGTTAATGGTGAATTTGAAAATTGTTCCCCATTTATACGATATTGTAATGGGCTATGGCAGAACCAACCAGATTTATGGCTTTCCACTGATTGAAATTCTGCCGCAGATGATGCCACCCTGGGAACAGCGGATCAAAAGAATAATGGACGTTACGGTTTCTCTTTTTTTTCTAATCGGATTATTGCCTGTATGGATATTGGTGTCAATTATTATTAAACTTGAATCACTTGGGCCCGTTCTATTTCGACAGAAACGAGTCGGAAAAGATGGGAAACATTTTACGATTTATAAATTTCGCTCCATGGTTCAGGATGCTGAAAGGGAGACCGGTCCAGTATGGGCTGGCGAAAAAGATCCCCGGGTAACATTTTTTGGCAAAATTATCCGCAAATTGAGAATTGATGAAATTCCTCAATTTTTCAATGTGTTGATGAACGATATGAGCTTGATCGGACCCAGGCCGGAAAGACCTTTTTTCGTTGAAAAATTGAAACGCAAAATTCCGCTCTATACCAGGAGGCTGCGGATGAAACCAGGGATTACTGGCTGGGCGCAAATTAAGGGCGGATATGATACGACTGTTGAAAATGTAAAGAAAAAGTTGGAATATGATCTTTTTTATATCGAAAATGTTTCGCTTCGGATGGATTTGAAGATATTGCTGAATACGTTTTATGTGATGCTCCGGGGGAAGGGGCAGTAGTTGAATCTTGTTATGAAGTAAAACATCAAATCGTTATATAAATGAACTTTTGACTATATTAAATGTTTAATTTATAATTTTCAATTAACAATTAACTGCGAATTATATTTTCATTATCAGCAAATAATTTTAAATAAATAATAATGAAGATAGAATGTTGAATAATAAAAAGTGAGGGCACCCTATGCTAGACATCAAATTCATACGCAATAATGTGGACAAAGTAAAAAAAGCAATCGAATTGAAGAACGATCATGCCGACATCGATAAATTAATCGAAGTGGATGCTGAGAAGCGGAAGGTGATGATCCAGGTTGAAGAGCTGAAACACCAGCGAAATAAAGTTTCCGAAGAAATTGCCAGAATGAAGAAGCAGAAACAAGATGCTTCCCGGATCATCAACGAAATGAAAAATGTCTCGGATCGAATTAAAGAATTGGATGAAAAAGTTAAATCTTTTGATCAAGAGATTTATGATATATCAATTCGAATTCCCAATATTCCCCATGATTCAGTGCCGGTGGGAAAAGATGCGTCGGCGAACCTTGAAGTCAAGCGTTGGGGTGAGTTACCGTCGAAAGATTATAAGCCCAAACCTCACTGGGAGATCGGCGAAAAATTTGATATTCTGGATTTTTCCGGTGGTTCTCGTGTTTCTGGCTCTTTTTTTATCAATTATAAAGGACTGGGCGCCCGACTACAGCGAGCTTTGATCAGCTTTATGCTCGATCTTCACATCAAAAAACATGGCTATACTGAAGTTTATCCACCATTTATCGTCAATCGAGAGAGCATGTTTGGGACAGGACAATTGCCAAAATTAGAAGAAGATATGTATGTTACTTCGGTGGACGATTTCTTTTTAATTCCAACTGCCGAAGTGCCAGTAACCAATTTGTTGAGAGATCAAACGCTTAACGGCGAGGATTTGCCGATTTATTATACAGCTTATACACCCTGTTTTCGACGCGAAGCCGGAACGTATGGCAAAGATACGAAAGGCTTGATTCGAGTCCACCAGTTCGATAAAGTCGAGATGGTCAAATTTGTCAAGCCAGAATCTTCTTATAACGAGCTGGAAAAATTGCTCCAAAACGCTGAAGAAGTATTACAGTTACTTGAATTACCTTATCGAGTGCTTACGCTTTCAACCGGTGATCTAAGTTTCGCAGCCGCAAAATGTTATGATATCGAAGTCTGGGCAGATGGCATTGGCAAATGGCTGGAAGTATCTTCGTGCAGTAATTTTGAGGACTTTCAAGCCCGTCGCGCCAATATCCGATTCAAACGTGATGCTTCAACAAAACCAGAATTTGTCCACACCCTCAATGGCTCAGGGCTGGCTTTACCACGAACGGTTATCGCGATTTTAGAGAATTATCAAACCGACGAAGGGACAGTGATGGTGCCGAAGGTTTTAAGAGAATTTATGGGAACTGATATTATAAAATGATGGTTAAATATCACTTAAAAATAATGTGGGGCGTAGCGCGTGAAGTGTAGGGCGTTTTTGCGCTACGCCTGACGCTCTACGAGACTCAAGGAGGAAAGAAAAATATGAATAGAAAACTAATTATCGGTGGAGTCATCATATTAATCGTTGTTGCCTACCTTTTTTGGTCAGGAATGAAGGATTCATCGGTTTATTTTATGAATGTTGACGAGTTCTTTGCCCAAATAGACCAGATGGAAGGTAAAGGAACTCGTATCAATGGTGATATCGTCCCGGGTTCAATTAATTGGGATGCCCAGAATATAGTATTAACTTTTCAGCTAACCGATGGAAAAAATGTACTGAATGTCCGACACAATGGAGTTGCTCCTGATACATTTATCGAAGGTTTATCAGTTGTCGTCGAGGGAAAATATGAAAGTGGCATCTTTAATGCCACGCAGATCATGACCAAATGTCCCTCGAAGTATGAAGCGAAAAAGGAATAGGATTGCTTCGAATTATGATGGAATAGTGGAATGCTGGAAAAATGGTTTTTGATTGTTAAGTTTTTGCAGTACTCCAAACATGCAAAATTCCAATATTCCATCATTCTATTGTTCCATTATTCCTTAAGTAGAATTTATTTTTAAAACAAACCAGGGAGAACTCTATTGTCATTCGGATACTATTTATTACTTTTAGCATTTATTGCTTCAGCTTACACGATTTGGGCTGGGGTTTCAGGAATAAAATTAAATAGAAAATCGCTGCTCAAAAATGCACAGTTGTCGGTTTATGTGCAATTCATCTTTGTCACACTCAGCATTGGTATATTAACCTATGCCTTTCTCACCCATGATTTTTCGATTCGATATGTCGCAGAATACTCAGATCGACAGTTGCCTTTGCTTTATACGCTTTCTGCTGTCTATGCGGGGCAGGCCGGATCGCTGTTATTCTGGACGTGGCTGTTGACAATTTTTAATGCGATCTATGTTTTTATTAATCGAAACAAAGACGATGAATTTAAACCATACGTATTTACGGTCGTTGGTGCGGTAACTCTTTTCTTTTTAATTCTGGCAAATTATACCACCAATCCATTCGAAAAACTCTCGCCAGTGCCACCAGATGGCTTCGGACTGAATCCACTGCTCCAGAATCCAGAAATGATTTTTCATCCGCCATCACTATTTTTAGGATTTGTTGGATTTACGATTCCATTTGCTTATGCCATCGCAGCATTAGCTAAAGGCGATCTTTCGACCGACTGGCTGGATAAAAGCCGCAACTGGACCTTGTTTGCCTGGATCACTTTGACCATCGGAAACCTGTTAGGCGCGCAATGGGCTTATGTCGAATTAGGCTGGGGCGGTTACTGGGCATGGGATCCTGTCGAAAACGCTTCGCTGCTGCCCTGGTTAACCGGAACAGCATTCGTTCATTCCATTATGGTTCAGAAATCCAGAAACATGATGAAAGGTTGGAATATCGCTCTTGCCATTTTAACATTTTTATTGACAATTTTAGGGACGTTTATTACCAGGAGTGGCATTATTGCATCGGTTCACGCCTTTGGGAAATCAAACCTGGGGACGTTGTTTTTAGTTTTCATGGCAATTGTTGCCGTAATTTCTCTTTATTTAATAATATTGAGAACTAAAAAACTTAAATCAGAAAAAAGGATTGAATACCTGTTAAGCCGGGATTTCAGTTTTTTGCTCGTTAACTTGATTTTTATTGTTTTGCTGGCAGCGGTTTTAGGGGGGACGCTCTATCCAGCTTTTACTGAGCTTTTCATTGGAAAGCAGATCACGCTGGGCGAGCCTTTTTTTAACAGGATTTCAGTGCCCATCGGTATCTTTTTGTTGCTGCTGCTAGCAATTTGTCCTATTTTCTCCTGGAAGCAAACAACTGGAAAATCGATCCAAAAAAGAGCGCTTTATCCTTTTGTTATCTCTATTTTCTTTGTGATACTCCTGTTTGTCTTCGGCATTCATCATTTTAAATCTTTATTGACCTTAGGAATTGGATTTCTTGGATTAACGATCATTATTGCTGAAATTTTTGCCCGCATATCCAACAGGATGCAATCTGAAAATGTTGGCTTTTTCAATTCAGTTAAGCACGTTTTTAAAGTGAACACCCGACGTTATGCTGCCTATGCTATTCATACCGGTGTGATTTTGATTTATCTCGCCATTGTCGGAACAACGGTTTATAA
>CBFDBN010000041.1:0-15265 GCA_965603055.1 uncultured bacterium
TACCCCTTCTGCTGGGGAAACCCTCTATTGAAGCATCATTAGAAAATATTAAAGAAATTGTTTCTTTGCTTTCCTGGTTTGTGGCTGGCGCAATTGGATATTATTTTACGAACCCGGTATCTAAATCAAATTAGAAAATTATAAAACTTCTAATCAAATTCTGATTATTTTCTTATACCCTGATTGCTCAAGCCCACGAGAGGCTGGGCAATTAGGGTTTTCATATTTTTAATCCATCAATCTTCACACCACAAAACTTACAATTCCCTGCCTGAATATTTTTTTCGATAATTTGGTAACCATATCTTTCAATCAGCAATTTTCCACAGTTATAGCAATAAGTATTTTCTGATTCGGTTCCGGGAACGTTGCCGAGGTAGACATATCGAAGCCCCTGGTCCAAACCGATCTCTCGGGCTTTGTTCAATGTCGAAATTGGCGTTGCGGAATGATCGGTTAATTTATATTGCGGGTAAAAGCGGCTGATGTGCCAGGGAGTTTCCGGTCCCAGCTCGTTTTTGATGAAGCTGGCGATTGCAGTCATCTCCTGTTCCGAATCGTTTTCGTTGGGAATGATCAGTGTGGTGACTTCCACAAATATGTTTAGTCTTTTCATGAGCTTGAGCGTGTCCAGAACCGGCGCTAACTTTGCACCGACTAATTTTTGATAAAAATTGTCATTAAAGCTTTTTAAATCGACATTAGCGGCATCGAGATATTCACGAATAAATTCAATCGGTTCTGGATTGATGTATCCGTTGGTGACAAAAACATTGAGCAGTCCGTTATCATGGGCAATTTTCGCGGTATCGTAAGCATATTCAAAATAGATTGTTGGTTCCGTATAGGTGTACGCGATGGATAAACAAGCGTTTTGTTTCGCCATTTTAACCAACTCATCGGGACTCAATTCTCGACTGAATCGAGTCATCGCATCGGCATTTTTAACCTGGGAGATATCGTGATTCTGGCAGAACTTGCAGTGAAAATTACAGCCAACGGTAGACATGGAAAAGGATTGAGAACCCGGCGCAACATGAAATAATGGCTTTTTTTCGATAGGATCAACATGAACGGTGATGGCTTTTCCATAAACCAGGGAATATAATTTTCCGGAAACGTTTTTTCGAACCCCGCAGGTTCCGATTTGATCTTTTTTTAACTTGCAAAAATGAGGACAGAGCTCACACAAGACTCTATCATCCTCGATCTGGCGGTAAAACATGGCTTCTTTCATTATTTTACTCCGCGACTAAAAATACACCCACAATAATTCTGACGGTATAAATTGTATTTCTTGCTCAACTCAATGCTCCGCTTATAGCCGTCTTTTTTCTTAAAGTTTGCTTCTAAAAATTGTATTTGATTTTGCTCGCTCATTTCAGCCCCGATCTGATTAATCAATGTTGCATTCTTATGGGGGCTGATGGTCAGGGTGGTTGTGAATAAATCAAAATTATTTTTCTTTGCATATTGGGCTGTTTCCCTCAACCGCATTTCAAAACAGACTGAGCATCGTTTTCCTCCCTCTGGCTCATCTTCCAGCCCTTTCACCAACTCAAACCAGCGATCGACATCGTATTCAGGTATGATTATTTTTAATTCTAATTCTTTCGTTAATCTTATGATCTCATTCAAGCGCTTTAAATATTCGTATCTTAGGTGAATATTGGGATTATAAAAAAAACAGCTCACTTCATAATCAGGTTGAAGTCGTTCCATTGGCACGGTGACACAGGGTGCACAGCAAGTGTGTAACAATAGTTTTAGTTTCTTCATATTTTTAAAGCCTGGCGTCTATACATCCTGGCAGTTTTTAAACTATTCAGATTGAACAACAAAATAAAAAAAAGTTTACTGACCCGGGGACAATACAACATCAATACGCCGGTTTTGAGAGCGACCGAATTCAGTTTCATTTGAGGCAATCGGTTTGCCTTCGCCATATCCCACGGCTGCAATTTGACTGTCCACCAATCCCATATTTGCCATGAGATAGGATTTCACTGCCTGGGCTCGACGTGAAGAAAGCAGTTGGTTCATTTTATCATTACCTTTATTGTCGGTATGCCCTTGAATCGTGACATGATGATCAGGGAACAGCCTGATTACACGCTGCAATTTGGTCAACAGGCTAAAATAATCTGGCTCAATGACAGCTTTACCACTTTGAAAATTTAAACCGATCAGACGAAGCCTGATCTGGTCACCTTCACGGATGACTTTGGCTTGATTTTTAGTAAAAATTGATTCAACTTTTTTAAATTTATCTCGTTGTTGCTGTTCTAAGGCTAATTTTGCTTTTAAGCCAGCCTCATGTTCCCTGGTTTTATTGAGTTCTGCTTTCAACTTGATAATATTAGATTCCAGGGACTCGATTGCTTGATCCTGTGAGGAGATTTCATTTGCCAATTGTTGCTTTTCTTGTTTGAGATTATTAATTGCCTCAACCGCCTGATGAACCGGTCTTTCAAATCCCTGGTCGAATTCGGGGGTAAATCCTAATTGAGTCACAACCTGGGTGAGATATTTCTCGTTTTGCAACCATAGTTTCTCCCAATTGGCATCATCTTTTCTTAGCTTTTGAATAACGTTGGACAAAAAAGTGGCATGTTTCACTTCATAAGCTGCCCTTTCTGCCTTTTTTCGGGCGTCGGATTTGGCGCTTCGATCGCTATTTAATATTTTTTCCGATTCTGCTAACAGCGACCGGGAACGGTTAAATGTGATCGGCGCATACTTATGAACGTCGTTACCCCCTGCCTGTTTGAGGTGTTTTTTTACATTTCCGATAATACTTGCTTTAATGGCAAACAACTCTGCCGCACGGTACGATTTTTCAGCATTGAGGGATTTCTGTTTTGCTTTGTTGATATCGCCTTTCTCTAATGTTTTAGCTGTTTCAAAAAAGAATCCTTCAGCCTTTTCGTAAAGATCCCGGGCAAACTCAACAGCATTGGCTTCAAGGGCATCCTCACGAGCGGTTAGCAGATGCGGATAGGTTACTTTGGCGAGTTTAGCGTTTTCGATGGCTGATACCAGCATTTGGTTGATTTCTGCGATCTTTTTTTGAATATTTTTCTTGCGATCATAATCTTTTGAAGCTGACTCATAATTCTCGACCGCCCTGGCGTAAGATATTGGAGAGAGCAAATCCGCCTGTTCGGCTTTTGCCTGGTTAAGTAGATCGGTTGATTTTTGAAAAAGGCGTGCTTTAATATCGTCCTGAGCCAGAACAATGGAGCCAGGTGTAAAACATGGATAACATACCAGAAAAAGAATTAGAAAAAAAATCCGAGATGCCAATAGTCTGTCCCGGGAGTTTTGATTTCGTACCATTACGGGACCTCCTTCTGTTTGTAAGGTTTTTTTTATAGTATTTTTTACATAAACTTTGAAATTCCGATACAGGAATATAAAATAACAATAGCAAAAAGTCAAGTCAAATCTTTAAAATTCAACGTAAAAATGAATAAGTTTATGCTAATAAAAAAAGCTCCTTAAAACAATACGACTAATTAAGGAGCTGTAATTTATTTCAGATAATGAATGCTGGTTCAATTATTTTTTAACTGGTGAAGTTTCACCTCAAAAAGAATGTCGGGAGTCGGGTATAGGGTGTAGGACGAAAAATACATACGCCCCACGCCCTACACGCTACGCCCTACGATTGATATTATGTAAAAATTAGACTTAAATTTGAATATCGGGTTGAGCGAATAAAAAAATATTATTTTCCCTCGCCTTCTTTCTTCTTCTTCAAATCGCCTTCTAAAATCCGTCTCAAGCGTTCCAATTCGCGTTCGGCTTTTCTTCGCTCTTGTTTGATTCGGTCTAATTCTTCTTCAGCAGATTCGGTCTCTCTTTGCTCTTTGATAATTTGCTCAAACAATTCTCTTCGGCTTTCAGCTTTGCGCATCAAAATATCTTTATCGCTCAGTTTATAAACAGATGTTGGAAGCAGAATAATATTCATGCCGAGATTGATTCGCCAACTGGGATAGTTTGGCATATCAGCAGGAATATGACTGGCAAAGGGTTCCAGTGTATCATCTTTGTCTGGTGATAATCTCAAGTCTGTAGCAAAACTTAAGGTTAACCAGCGATAGGCCCGGTAATTTATTCCCGGTGTTAAATAGATATAATCTTCGAGACTGAAGGCGGTTCCCGGCGGTTTTTGAAGGAACTTATTGCCATACAGTTCAAAGGAGAAGTCAAATTCAGAGCTGGGTATCTTCATGCCAATACCATAGAGCAATTGCTGGCTCATATTGGTTACACTGACATTGTCATAAGACAATTGGCTCAGTTTTTCCCCGACGTCATTGTGATTGACATATCCAAAATTAGCATGGATATTTAGATTATCATCTGGATAGAGCGGATCCCGGGAATAGGTCAACATACCGGTGAATCCCCATTCAATTGTACCAGCAGAATAAGGTTCAAAAGGCACGTTGTGATGTTTAGCTGTGGGAAACCGTGAGTCAAGACTAACTGCCCAGGTCAGGGAAGTACCTTTTAGATTGTAAGAGCCAAATTTTAATCCCAGTAATAGATCATCGGGAAAATTATAGCCAGTTCCGCTTTTATGATTATCCTGGTACATTACTGGAGAGATGAAGAGCTCGATATGGTCACTAATACCGTAATTGATACTGAAAGCTCCCTGCACATCCCAAAATGTAACAGCGCTCGCCTGTTCGGCTAATGAAGCTACCTTGCCGAAAAAGCGCGTCCTTCCATAAAGGGTTAAATACCCCGGTTTCAAATTCCAGGCTGATTTTATGTAAGTCAGACCAGTTCCACCATTAAGCCCTATACCGAAAAGCGATGGTGTGAGACCGAGCAATAAAACAATTAACATTCCCCCGCTTACAGTTTTCCATATTTTCATAACTCAAACCTCCAAATTGATGTCATTGGTCAAAGGTGCAAATACCGGTTATTTTCGGTTTGATGTCCTTAAATTATCTTTTTTTTTGAAAATTGTCAACAATTATTTTATATGTTACAACAACTTAATTCAGATTTTAACAAATATTTACTCAATCATTTATCCATTCGACTTAAATACAGAATCCACCAATAAATTTGCGCGAGCGTTGCGATTTTGGTAACAAAGCTAAGGAAGTTACCAATATGATACCACTTCGATCCTGATACAATTATCGTATCATTGGGTTGAAGCTTGGGGATAAGCGATTCTTCACCATTCTTTGTGTATTTTTTCACATCTATATTGATAATCTTCTTTTTCGAGTCATTTGAATTGTTTGCCCGGATCAATTTAATATTACTTAATTTTGCCCCTTCAATGGGACCGCCAGAAAAAGATATTAATGAAATGAGATCAGTATCACTTGGCACCATGTATTGCCCCGGTTTGGCAACAAAACCCCAAATATTCACCCTGATCAGCAATTGATCGTCGGTGCCTAAGAAATATTGAGCGCCACGTGGATACTTTTGGTCCTGGGCATAAGATACCGTACTATTTAAGAGAACAAAAATACATATTAGAAGGTAGATATTGTTCCTTCTCACCATTAACTTCATACAACCTCCTCAATTCATCCAAATATTATATACAGCTAAACAAGCAATTTTTCTGAAAACATATCCTATTATAAAAAAAAAAAACAAAAATATCAAGTTAAAATTAGTTATTTATTCCAAAATTACAATAATTTAGCAGATGTATATTTTACAACATGCTTATTAATAATTTGTAATCACGTATATTCATATAAAATAGAGATATTTAATGTTTTTGTTCAAATGATATTTTTAATAAAGTTCTTGATTGTTATGAATAAATATATTAATTTAACATCCTCACAAATGAAGGAGTCGCTCATGTTTTCACAACAGCTCATTAATAAATTAAAAAAAGCAAAAACAGTAGCCGTATTGACCGGGGCCGGTATATCTGCTGAAAGCGGGGTTCCGACTTTTAGAGGCGAAGAAGGGCTGTGGAAAAAATTTCGTCCTGAGGAGTTAGCCAACTTTGATGCCTTTATGCGAAATCCTAAATTAGTCTGGGAATGGTACAATTATCGAAAAAAAATTGTCAACGAAGTTGAACCCAATGCAGCGCATTACGCCCTTGTTCAGGTGGAAGAGAGGTATGACAACTTTCATCTTATTACACAAAATGTCGATAATTTACATCGTCGGGCTGGAAGCAAAAGAATTTACGAACTTCATGGGAACATAATGCGCAACCGCTGCGTTGATTGTAATAAATACATCGATGATATTAGTTTTAGCCAGGAAGAATTACCACGTTGCGAATGTGGGGGGCTCATGCGACCTGATGTGGTCTGGTTTGGTGAAAGTTTGCCCCGGCAGGTATTGATAAACTCATTTACGGCGGCAAATAGCTCGGATGTCTTTTTTTCCATCGGGACTTCGGCAGTGGTACAGCCAGCAGCTTCGCTCCCCCTGGAAGCCAAAAACGCCGGCGCTTTTGTCGTTGAGATCAATATCGAACCAACAGTTATTTCTAATCTTGTTAATGAGTCTATTTTAGGTAAGGCAGCGGAAATAATGCCAGACCTGGTGGAAAAAATTGTTGAAGCTTGATTCATTTTTTTTATAGGATAACGATGAGATATCTTTCAATTAAGCTGGTCATTTTATTGTTGTTGTTGACCACCGGCTGTGCTTATTATAATACTTTTTTCAATGCGAAGAAGTATTTCAAAGAAGCTGAAGAAGAGCGCAATAAAAGATTGGAAAATTTAAAGAAAAGGGGACAGAATTCCAGCCAGCAAAGGGGACTTGACAAACCCAGCTCAAGTGAGTTAAAAAAATACGATAACTCGATAGAGAAAGCCTCGAAAGTTCTGGAAATTCATCCTAAAAGCAAATATGTGGATGATGCGCTTTTTCTGCTGGGCAAGTGTTTTTATCAAAAAGAGGATTACTCAAAAGCAAAACGAAAATTTCTCGAGCTAATTGCAAATTTTCCCGGTAGTAAATTTGTATCAGAAAGTCAGTTATGGTTGGGAAAGACAAATATTGAATTAAATGAATATGAAACGGCTGAAAAAAACTTTCATGATATTCTAAATAGCAAAGCTGAGGATGAAATTCGTGATGAAGCCCAATTTTTATTAGGTGGTTTATTTAAACATAAGGGCGATTTTATTACGGCAATAGATGAATATGAGAATGCTGCTAAACGAGCAAAGAATAAAGTCATTCGAGCCAACGCTTACTATGAAATGGGAGAATGTTACTACCAGTTAAAAAATTTTGCCGAGGCAGTAGAAAGCTTTAAACAGGCGCGCAAATATAGTCCTGACTCGAAATTTGAATTTAATGCCATGCTTCGAGCCGGTTTAGCTTTAAAAGATTTGAAAAAATTTGATGATGCAATAAAAATATTCACCAATTTAATAGGGGACATCGTTAACGAAGAAAATTGGCCACTTTGTCGCCTGGAAATCGCTCATTGTAATCGGTTAAAAGCTGAATATAGTTATGCAACTGAGTGGTACATGGATATTGTCACCCAGCATCCCAAAACAGTAGAAGCTGCGACCGCTTATTATCATTTAGGCAAACTATACCAGGAAATAGATGGTAATTATGAACAAGCTAAGGAATATTTTGATAAATCAGCATTAGAGAATTCCACTGCGGAAGTTGTTGCAGATGCACGAGCCAGAAGTAAAAATATCCAACAATTGTTGACCTATCGAACCAATATTGAAGCACAGCAGAAAAGAATTGCAAAAGGAGATTCTATTGCAGCCGCATTGGAAAATTTTGAAATTAATGATAATAATGAACTTCCTGAATTTGATCTATCAAAATTGGATACGCTGGTTGCCACCTCACTATTTATCCCTTTAGATTCCCTGGCGGTTTCACAGGACACTTTACTGCCACTCTATCAACAGTATTATTCAAAAAATTATGATCGGTTTGGTGAAAAAATACAAAAAATTGAGACACCAACTTTTGCCACTAAACCTGAAGTTGATTTAACCCGTTTAGATACATTAGTTGCCACGGAACTTGAAATTCCGCTAAATTATCTGGAGGATAATGTCGACTCTCTTTATCACGTTTATGATCGATATTATGCAAAGTATAAAAAAAATAAATTGATTTACGAGCAATTCTACCAGATTGAAAATACCCCGGGAAAAACCGATCAACTTGGAACGCCGTTAGAAGAATTGGTCAAATCCAAACTTTCATTGGCTGAAATCTACCTGTTTGAGTTCAACCAGCCAGATTCAGCATTGAAGGAATATATTGACATCCTTGAAGTCGATACGTCGCGTAATGTGATACCAAAGACGTTATTTACAATTGCATATATTTGCGAGACATTTAAAAAGGACACCCTGTTAGCGGATTCTGTTTACCAGCGTCTCATTGCGAAATATCCAGAAGATCCATTAGCCCGGCAGGCACGAAAAAAAATTAGAAGCGTGGAAGTCATTGATCCTGAAACAGCTATAGCCAAAAAATTTCAATCGGCTGAGAAAGCCTATATAGACAATAAAAAATATGATGACGCGATAAAAACTTTCGAATCGATTTACCAGCAAGCTCCCTCATCGGAATATGCGCCTAAAGCGCTATTGGCAATGGGGTGGATCTATGAACAGGGTATTCAACAATACGACAAAGCCTTTGATATATATCAGAATTTAATCAATGATTATCCTACGTCAGTTTATGCTAAAAAAATCAAACCTAAAGTTGATGAAGTGATTAAGGCTCGTTCCAGCAAGGAAGAGGAAAAAGATGCCGCTGATAAAGAGTCGCAAGTGGATTTAGAAAGGAGCAAGACTGGCACCGATACGACGCAAGTTGCCGACCTTTCAGCAATGGATAAGGATGAATACAGGAGGTTTTTACGACTGGAGATGGAAAAAAGCGATCCCAGAAGAAAGACGCCAGCGCGTTGGTAATAAAATAGGCAAAATAATTATTCGGCAGAATAATTTTAAAAATCATTTTGCCGAATAATTATTTTGCCACTTTGAAATTCCGATATAGTAAATTATGTTAAATACAAAGGTTCTACTTTCTCCTAAATCCAACTTCAAAATTTTAAAATGCACCCTGGTCGAAAAAAACTGGTTAACGCCAACCATTATCCGATCACGATTTGCAAATGAATATCTAACCCATGATACCCAAGCGGGTCAATTTGTAAACATAAAGGTTTCGAATAGTTATATGCCCCTGCTCCGACGTCCTTTTAGCATCCACCGGGTAAATCGGGAGCAACATTGGTTTGAAATCTTATTTCAGGTTATCGGAACAGGTACAAAATTATTAGCCGACTGTGAAATTGGACAGAGATTGGATATTTTGGGTCCTTTAGGCAACCATTTTACCTTCCGTCAAAATTGTAACCGTGCTATTTTAATTGCCGGGGGACTTGGGATTGCCCCACTTTTATTTCTGGCTCAACAACTTAAAATTCAAGAAATTCCAGCGACTTTGTTTTATGGCAATAAATCTAAACAAAACTTTTGCTGCCTCGAAGATTTTGAAGCATTTGGCGTCCCTTATTTTTTGGCAACAGAGGACGGATCATCTGGTTTTAAAGGCAAGGTAACGGAACTTTTATTAGAAAGTCAGGCGACATCCCTGGGATCAAATTCGATTATTTATGCCTGTGGTCCGAACCCAATGCTCCAGAAAGTAAAAGAGATCGCCAACCAGCTGCAGCTTCCCTGCCAGGTTTCACTGGAAACCATGATGGCATGTGGATTTGGAGCATGTCTCGGCTGTGTGGTAAATTCGACATCGCAATCCGATCCTTATAAATATGTTTGTAAGGATGGTCCTGTTTTTGATGCAAATGAGATCGATTTAAATGGCAAATTTAACAGTTAAAATAGGACAACTAACTCTCAACAATCCGATCCTGACCGCGTCCGGTACATTCGGCTATGGGGAAGAATTTTCTCTGGTGCTAAATTTAAATCGATTGGGCGGACTGGTAACCAAAGCAATTTCTCTTGAACCCCGGGCAGGGAATCCTTTGCCCCGCATAGCAGAAACCACGAGTGGAATGCTCAATTCCATTGGTCTTGCCAACGTCGGCGTGAAAAAATTCATAACAGATAAACTACCATTCCTGAAATCATTATCTACTGCTGTGATCGTAAATGTAGCGGGAAAAACAGTGGATGATTTTGCCCGGGTGGTGGCTGAGATTGAAAATGCCGGCGGGGTTGATGGATATGAATTAAATATATCCTGTCCCAATGTCAAAGAAGGCGGGATGGCATTTAGCGCCGATCCTAAAATTACAGCCAGTGTGACTGAAAAAGCGAGATCGATGACCGATCGCTGTGTGATTGTTAAACTAAGTCCCAACGTTACCTCAATCAGCGAAATTGCCCTTGCAGCAGAACAGGCCGGCGCAGATGCACTCTCGGTCATCAATACCGTTGTTGGGATGGCTGTGGACATCCGTACCAGGCGACCAAAATTGGCTACTATCATGGGTGGGCTTTCTGGTCCAGCGATTAAACCAATTGCCATTGCCAGAGTATTTGAAGTTGTCCAGGCCGTCCAAATCCCGGTGATCGGGATTGGGGGCATTATAAATTTTGAAGATGTGTTGGAGTTTCTTATTACTGGAGCCACGGCGATACAGGTTGGGACAGCAAATTTTATCGATCCACAGGTCTCAGAAAAATTGGTGATCGACCTGGAAAATTATTGTCAAAAAAATCATATTTTAAATATTAACGGAATTATCGGTAGTATAAACCTGGGAAATAATTAGAATTGCTTTTTAAGAGATATTATCTCAGCGTTCTCAGCGAACTCTGCTGTGTGTACTTTTTTTAATCTCCCAACACAAAAAGATATAAAAAACTAAATCGTAGCGAGTATTAATAAACAAGGAGCTTGTATTTGAATTTTAAAAAATTAGGCTTACGTGTCCTCGTCGCAATTTTCGGTATCCCGATCATTGTTTTTCTGGTGTTTACTGGTGGTCTACCGTTTGTGGGATTGGTGCTGCTTATTAATTTGCTATCACAATATGAATTCTATAAATTAACAGAATTAAAACAGATGCTGCCCCTTAAAATTTTAGGTCTGGCAGGGACGGTTCTGATTACAATTTCATTTTACCAGTTTGGATTAGAAAAGTCGTGGCTAATCATTCTGATTTTATTTTACATTACACTGCTCATCGAGTTATTCAGGAATAAAGCTTCGGCGACTTTGAATATCTCAGCCACAGCCTGGGGAATCTTTTACCCAACAGTATTTTTCAGCTTTCATATTCTCATCAGGGAATTACCGAAATCGCTTCAGCTTGATTACGCAATTGGAGCAAAGTGGATTCTTTTTATGTTAATCACGATCTGGATTTGTGATACCGCGGCATATTTTCTCGGCTCCGCAATTGGAAAGCATAAACTGTTTGAAAGAATTAGTCCTCACAAAACGATGGAGGGAGCTTTTGCCGGCTTTTTTTCGCAATGATAACAGCCTACATTCTCCACCGGGTATATTTGAAAGAATTGAACTTAATTCATTGTCTTGTAATCGGCGCCATTATTGGAATCATGAGCCAGGTTGGTGATCTGGTAGAATCGCTTTTCAAACGGGATGCCGGGGTAAAAGATACTTCCGGCATTCTTCCCGGGCACGGAGGATTTCTGGATCGATTCGATGCACCGCTCTTTGTAGCGCCATTGGTCTATTTATACTTACGATTCATCGTCTTTTAAAAATGGATTAGCTTGATTTACGTGGAATATCCTGAAGGATTTAAATTTTTATCTTGACATTTATATTAAATCTATTTAAATTATGTTTGTTAATAAATTGAATATTGAATATTAGAAAAGGAGTTACCAATGAGTTTCTGGGATGATTTAGTAAACATGTTTAAAAAAGGTGTCTCAAAAGTTGCAAAAAAAACAGATGAATATACAAAGATCGGCAAGCTAAAGGTCGACATCATTGGAATCAAACGAGACATCGACAAAAAATTCAATGAACTCGGTGGGAAAACCTTTCAATTAATCGTGGAAGAAGGCAATACAAAAGTTGCTTCTAACGATGAAGTGAAAGCGATTGTTGAATCGGTAAAGGGATTGAATGACAGTCTTGATCAAAAGAAAGACGAGTTAGCCATGGTTCGGGAAGAATATGCCCGCGAAACCGGTAAACGACCTGAAGATATTGACGCTGATATCGATGAAGGAGAAGCAAAGGGCTAATTTATTTTAATTACCTGATTATTTTATTGTTTGAATACAGATTCTCACCAATTTCATGATATTGTTCTGAAAACGATGAATTCACGCCCCACTGAAAAATAATTGGTGGGGCTTTTTAAATTCTGTAAAGAAAATATGAAAAATTTATTGATATTTTTCTTGTTGGGTTTTGCTGTAATTGGCTGTCAAACTCACCAACAATTAGTCATAAAAGAGCCACTCCATGTTTTTTCGATTGCAAAAAGCCAGGCAATTGAGAGAATGCCTTTACCGAATAAGCGAATAACACCGTCTGTCTCAATCGCTGCGGTTGGGGATATCATGATTGGGAATCATACGACCTACTATATCCAAAAATATGGCGTGGATTATCCCTTCGATAGCACTCGGCAGGTATTATCTCAAGCGCACATTGCTTTCGGAAACCTGGAATCGCCATTCACTCGCACTGGAACCAAATTTGAAAAAAGATTTAACTTTAAAGTACCGCCAGAATTTGCACCAGGATTAATCAGAGCGGGATTTGATGTGGTCACCTTAGCCAATAATCACATCCTGGACTATGGCATCCAAGGATTAAAAAATACTTTATCCGTTCTTGACTCCATCGGACTTGCCTACTGTGGTGCTGGACTTAACCGTGACCAGGCACAACAACCAGCAATTATTGAACGGAATGGATTTCGGATTGGATTCCTCGGCTATTCAATGACTTTTCCAGAAGAGTTCTGGGCAACCCGTTCCAGGGGGGGCACAAACTATCCTTTTAATTTGAAAAAAAATATCGAACAAACCGATTCCTTAGCTGATTTTGTGGTGGTAACCTTTCATTGGGGCGGCGAAGGAATGAACTATCCCAAAGAATACCAGAAACATTTTGCCCACCTGGCGATTGATTGTGGAGCGGATCTCGTGCTAGGACACCACCCGCATGTTTTGCAGGGGCTGGAAATTTACAACAATCGACTGATTGTATATTCCCTCGGTAATTTCAGTTTTTCATCATATAGTCGAAAAGCTTATGAAAGTATGATATTGAAATCCTATCTTACCTATAATGGATTACTGTATGCCAGGATTATCCCGATTTCTGTGGATAATTATGAGATTTCATTTCAACCGAGGATCCTTCGGGGTTCCAGGGCGGAAGCTATCATTGCTAATTTACAAAAATATTCCGAGCCACTCAATTCCACGAATATCATTGATGACGATGGTTATATTTGGGGAATTCATTTTGCACGAGACGATAGCTTGTTGACTCAAAAGATGAATAAAGTCAGCTCTAATGGTGCAAATTAATAACAAGGTATAATTTTTTATTACAAAGATTTATCAAAGATTATTGACACCTGCTTAACCGTAGAAAACACTAATATTAATAAATGAACGATACCAAAAAATATAAATCAGTTTATTTTTCTCTGCGATCCTCGGCGACCTCTGCGCCTCTGCGTTGAAAAAAATCTGTATGGAATAACTGATATGTAGGAGAATTAATAATGAAAGTTGATGATCGAAGTCCCATTGCCGAGCATTTGATTGCTCACCTCTGGGAGCAAAATTATTTCTCCTCCATTCCATTAAAGACGATTGATGGACAGCGCGTAGAGATTATCTCTGCCGGCATTAAAAACCTTGATTCAGGTCCAGATTTCAAAAATATCAGCATAAAATTAAACGACCGAATCTGCCAGGGCGACCTGGAGATTCATCGTGCGCCGGAAGATTGGTACCAGCACAGCCACCATGCCGATCCGGCTTACAACAATGTTATTATGCATTTAGTCATTGGTCCTGAAAAATACAAAGAAATTGCCATTAGATTGGATCGTCATCCAGTTCCTGCCCAGGTTTTTGTGGATATTCCTGAAGAACAATTTACGATACTGGCAAAGCGATATCATCTTTATTCAGTCGAAGAATCACTGGATTCAACTTGCCTGCTAAGTAACAAAAGTGATGATTTCAAAATTGCTGTAATTGATAATTTCAGTCGAGAACGATTGCAAGTCAAAGCCGACCGATTTGCCGAGCAACGGGAGACCAGTTCCTGGAACCAGGTTTTGTACCTGGGTATCATGGAAGCTTTGGGTTACTCGAAAAATCAGGTACCATTTCGAAAGTTAGCCCAGCGTATTCCATTTGAAGCGCTGATGAGGGAATTTCACGGCATTACAAAGGATGAGTCTCTTTACCGACCATTAGGATTACTTTTGGGAGCAGCCGGACTGTTGCCCAGCCAGGATAAGTCATTTGACTGGCGGAAAATCAAAGATCAGGACACCCAGACTTACGTTTCCCAACTGGAAGATGTGTGGGCAGAATATTCGACTCGATTGGGATTAACCTCGATGAATCAAGAAGAATGGCATTTTTTTCGCCTGCGTCCCCCAAATTTCCCGACCCGGCGGTTAGCCGGGGCAAGCTTAATTCTGCAACCATTTACCAGAGAAGGTATTTTAGAGATAATTTTAAGGATAATTGATGGATTAAAAGATAGACCTCAACAATTAATCAAAGAGCTGGAAGATTCATTCATCTGCGAAACCGGCGGCTATTGGGCGACTCATTATCGTGTGGAGGAAAGGGTGCCCGAGCTCGCGAATCAAAAAACAGTGACTTTGATCGGCAAACAACGAGCACGAGACATCGTGATCAATATCGTTCTACCCACGGTATTGGCTTATGCTGCTGAGATAGAAGACGCATCATTAAAAACAAACATCCTCCAACTCTACCAGACATACCCCAAAGTTTCGTCCAATTCGATTATCAAACAGATGAGTGAACAACTTTTTGGAGATGTAAAAATAGCTAACCAATCCATTAATACAGCAGCCCGGCAGCAGGGACTGATCCATTTGTACAAGCTATATTGTCATCGGGGGGAGTGTGAGAGGTGTCAGGAGAAGTGGTTAAGCAGTGATCAGTAGGAGACGCCTGTCCAGATCGGATTTACACCACCAACTTCCCCTCCTCAACTACAACACGCTTATCAATTTCAACGGTAGGTTTTTGCAAGATTAAATCCA
>CBFDBN010000042.1:0-15262 GCA_965603055.1 uncultured bacterium
TTTTTTGCTGGTAATTTTTTGCTGGGGCGACTGGGGAATAAATTGGCGGTTGTTGCGTGGAAGGGTTTTTCGTAGAGCGTGGCGCGTAGGGCGTGAGGCGTAGGGAGATTTCGCATTTCATTTAACGCGCAACGCCCAACAAGCAACGCGCTACGAATTCTGATGATCGCAAGAAAAACAAATTTAGCAGTTCTCATATAAAACATGAAACAGGAATGACAATGAACATTCTGGTTCTTGGGATGAACTATCATCCAGAGCTCACCGGTATCGGCACGTTTACGACTTCGCTGTGTGAGCACCTGGCTCGAAATGGTACAACCGTCAACATGATCACGGCTTTTCCGCATTATCCCTATTGGCGGATTTATGATGGCTATAAAAAGAAGTATTTGCAGAAAGAGTGGATGAAAAAAGTCCGGCTGCTGCGAACTTATGTTTATATCCCAAAACGGCACAGCGCCATCAAGCGAGTGCTTTACGATTTTTCGTTGACCTTCACTTCGATGCTATCCGGGGCTCTTATTCGGCACTATGACGTAGTGTTGTGCATTTCTCCGCCACTTACATTGGGCCTATCCGCCTATTTGCTCAGTCGGCTGAGAGATACGCCGTTCGTGTTCCATATCCAGGATTTGGTTCCGGACGCGGCAATCGAGGTGGGGATGTTAAAACCGGGCCGGGCAGTTAATTTTGCCCGGAGAATCGAAAAATTTATTTATGAAAAATCTGCTGCAATTGGGGTGATCTCGCCGGGAATAGCACAAAATTTGCACGCCAAAGGCGTACCGGCTTCAAAAATCCATTATCTTCCCAACTGGATCGACCTGGAGTTTATTCGACCCATGGATCGAAATAATGGATTTCGGGAACAGAATCACCTATCAAAGCAGGATTTTGTGGTGATGTATGCCGGCAATATCGGCAATAAGCAGGGTCTGGAGGTGCTGATCGATTCTGCCTCGCTCCTGCGCGAAAAGAAGCAGATTCGGTTTTATATTGTCGGGGAGGGATCCTGTAAGGCAGACCTGGTGCAAAAAGCAAAGAGGTTAAATTTGCCAAATCTACAGGTTTTAACGCTTCAGCCCAAAGATATGCTGCCATCCATGCTATCGGCAGCCGATATTTTGGTGCTGACGCAGCAGGCAGGGGTGACCGATTTCTGCTTTCCCGGCAAGCTGCTGACCTATATGGCAAGCGCCACACCGCTGGTGGCAGCTATCAACCAGCAGAGTGAGACCGGTCGGGCGATTAGCGAGGCTCATGCCGGGATTATTGTTTCCCCACAAAATTCGCAGGCGATAACAGAAGCCATTTTGAAATTACACCGGTCAGCAAGTCTGAGAAGAAAATATGGCGCAAATGGAAGAGCGTATGTTTCCGATAATTTTGAAAAATCTAAAGTTTTGACTGAATTTGAGAACATGTTGTTAAAAATAGCAAGGAAACAAAATCCAAATTTCAAATGACAAAATCCAAATAAATTCCAATATTCAAAATTGATGTCATCAAGTTAAGCTACTGATTCCATCTCTCGGAGCGATGGAATCAGTAAAAAAGTTCAGGAGAAAGTTAGAATGACTTAAAGATAACCTTTGAGATACAATAATTTCACAACTAAACTTCATTAGAATTCGCAGCATTGAAACAAGGACACGCAACTAAGGGCTGGCAGCTATGCTAAGAAGACATCTTCGCTTGACACCGGGAGTTTTATTATTACTTGATTTGAGTGCAACAGTTGTATCATTTTTGCTGACTTTTCCCATTCGCTCGTTACTCATTCATATCTATCCCTTTGGGAGTGATGTAACTTTAGCAGAATATTTCCCACTACTTTTTCCCATCATCATTATCTGGCTTATCTTATTCCATATTCAGAAAAGTACCGTCAGTTTACGTTACACCTCGTTTCGAAACGAGATTAAACGCATTCTGAAAATCATAATATGGGGTGAAATATTTCTGTTCATGTTGCTCTATAGCTTTCGCGTTTACGATCTATCTCGCTCGTTAATCTGGTTGTTTGGGATTGTAAATTTCGTTACTTTATTATTTGAAAGATATTGTTTATTACTGTGCTTGGAATTTTTTCGGGATAAGGGAATTAATCGTCGCGCGGCGTTGATTATCGGTGATGGTGAACATTCAAAGCGATTAATTGATTATATCCAGAAGCATAGTGATTGGGGACTGGATGTTGTTGGATTCCTGGATGGTAACGGTCATGAAGTCGGGAGTGACTATTACGGTTCAAAAATATTAGGTCGTTTAGAAGATTTACCAACCGTGCTTCACAATCATTTTATCGAGGAAGTGATTTTTGCCCTGCCGCTGGGTAAATTGGAAAAAGCAAAAGACCTGTTACAACTGTGCGAAACAGAAGGGGTTCAAACTCGTATCATTTCGGATTTTTACAGTGGATTGGTGGCTCATACTGAAGTCGAAACGGTTCACGGGTTGCCGATTATCAGCTACTCGACCACTCCTATTAAGGAATGGGATTTATTTTACAAACGTGCCATCGACATCGCTCTTTCTGGAATTGGATTAATGGTGCTTTCTCCACTATTTTTTGTTATTTCGATAGCAATCAAGCTTACCTCTCCCGGCCCGGTTTTTTATCGATGGCGTGTTGTCGGGTTGAATAAGAGAAGATTTGTGAGTTATAAATTTCGGACCATGGTGGTAAATGCCGATGAGTTAAAAGAAAAGTTAATGAATAAAAACGAGATGAATGGCGTGGTTTTCAAGATGAAGAACGACCCGCGGATCACAAAAGTGGGTCGTATCTTGAGAAAGTTTAGTCTCGATGAGCTCCCCCAATTATACAGCGTTTTTAAAGGTGATATGAGCCTGGTGGGGCCCCGTCCGCCATTGGCGACAGAAGTACCAGAGTATGAGAACTGGCACCGAAGGAAATTGTCGGTCAAGCCGGGGATCACCTGTCTTTGGCAATGCAGCGGCAGAAACCAAATCGAAAATTTTGATGATTGGGTGAAGATGGATTTGCAATATATCGATCACTGGTCGTTGTGGCTGGATTTTAAGATTATGTTGAAAACGATTCCGGCGGTTTTGTTGGGGAGAGGGGCTTATTAGTGATTAAATTAATTGTCAATTGTCAATTGAAAATTGTGAATTGACAATTAAAAAAATGTATGGAACAGAATATAATAGAAATATGAGTATGGATAAAATTTTGTCGATATATGTGCTATAAGTGCCTGATTATCTAGTTACCCAATTACCGAATTAGCTATTCACCCAGTTACCCGGTTACCCAATCACTAATAAAGGCTTGACATTTAGACGCTAATTTGATATATTATCTACAACTAAATAAATAGTTAAATACACTGAACGATATGGAAAAAATAATAAAAATATTCAAATCTTTTGAAGAACAGGAAGCGCATGATATAGAATACTGGAAGAGATTGTCTGGTGATAAGAAATTAGAAATATTAGAAATTATCCGTGCGAATTATTGGGCGATGCAAAATGAAACTCCCGGAAGACTTCAAAGAGTTTATCGAATTGTTAAACGCTTATCAAGTTAATTACCTTGTTGTGGGTGGTTATGCGGTTGGATTTCATAGTCGCCCGAAGTTCACTCATGATATTGATATTTGGATCGAAAATAGTCAAGATAATGCAAAAAAAGTTTTATCTGTTTTAAATGATTTTGGATTTGGAGAATTAGATATTAGTATTAAAGATTTAACAAATCCTGACATAATTATTCAATTGGGATATACACCACTTCGGATTGACCTTATAAGCGACTTAAGTGGGCTCAGTTTTTCGGTTGCATATACAAATAAAGTGAGAGGAAATTATTTAGGTGTAAAGGCAAATTTTATATCGATTGAAGACCTGATTAAAAATAAAAAAATGGCTGGAAGAGATAAAGATTTAGAAGATATTAAATGGATTAAGAAATATTCATCGAAATACTCGTGAACATAAAAATAATTTTAATCTTATAATTAAATGTTTTGAAAATTTGTGAATAATTTAGGTTAGAAGGGGGATTAGTTAAATCACCGTCAAATTGCTTTATCGTTTACTATACTTAACGATGTTGTTACCAAACTGTTCACTATACTGAACGATATGGAGAAATTGAGAAAAAGAGAAATTATATTGATATGGCTATTGAAGTTATTTTATTCTCGATGTTAATTAAATTTTCAGGAGAATGCCATGAAACCCATTAAATCTATGAAATGCTATATTTCTAAAGAATTACCACCGTTACATTTACTCTTTACTGAAGAAGATGATGTAATTGTGGTGAGGTGTTTAGATTTCAGCATTTCCAGTCATGGAGAAACCATAGAAGAAGCTTTAGAATCTATTAACAGTTCTTTGGTAGATTATATCACATATAACCTGGGAAATAGTGATATTGATGGTCTTTTTGATCCCGAGTTAAAGGAATATTGGGATTTATATAGAGAATTAGAAATCAACCAGGAAAAGAAAAGTTTTAGAGAGCATTTCAAACAAGTTGAGAAAAGTGTTCTGAATGAAGGATTAATTTACACCTAAACCCAGGGAGTTGCGGAAGGTCATAAAAATACTATCTAACTATGGGATTGAATTTAGCTTTTCTAAAAAAGGGAAACATTCTGGTAAGTTTTATAGAGGTCCACATTCTTTTCCTGTGAAACCCATGGTAAAAAGACTGAAATTCTTCCTTATGCACTAAATGGATTAATCAAAAAGTTCAATTTACCCGAAGATGTTTTCGATTGATTTATAAACGAGGGTTCCCTTATCAAAATAATCCATCGATGAAAATTTTAGATGAAGCCATCCAGAAGAAAGTAACAGAATTGATCGAAAAAATTGTGTTAAGTCCAGATGAAGAACTGGTATAAGGATTTGAAAGATCGTTTTTCCACTTTTCCTGCCCATGTTCAAATCTTAAACATGGTAAGCGATCTCAACAAGGCAGAAGATTTGTATGAAAAAAATCGGTCGAGTGCCATAAATCATTTATACCGGGCGATTATCCTGCTCGATTATATTATTGCAGATCAAAAGTGGCAAGGAAAACTTAGAGAATTGCTGCGGCTGAGAGAGGTTATTGCATCACTCATTGTTGATAAAGAACCTTACGCGAATTTAAATCAGACCATTAATGTTGCCTTACAATTAGAACCAACAGCTTACAAAACACTTCGAATTAAATAGGGAACTAAAGTTAGAAGTGGGCTAAAGTTTGATTAAGTTATTGTTTTTACGTCATAAATCTGTCCCGAAGCTTCGGGATTAATCTTTATTCTTAAATCAAAAAAACAGATTGACGATTAATGATTAACGATTTATGATTTAAGAAGTTAAATAGTATTAAAAACCGAGATATCTTCTAATATCACCAAACAAGCCGTTAATTCCCACATTTTTATTTTTTATTCCGAAATATGAAAAAAATCCTGGTTATAATGTTTACGCTGCTTTCAATAAAGGTGTCTGCCCAAAGCCAGCAGACTATCCCTGGTTATCACTGGGCCTATACCTATATCCAGCAATTGCGACTTGGGGGGTACCTGGGTGAACTCAACACCATTCAACAGCCGTATACTGTGAAGCAGGTTGTAAATAGTCTGACTAATTTCCAGAAAGGAATACAGCAAGGTGTGGTCAAGCCAACTCGTCAGCAGCAATGGTTAATCGATTTGTTAGGCAAAGAATTTTTAAACAAAGCTACCCTGAAAGCTGATTCGACTAAATTATTATTAATTCAGCCCGGCATCTGGGCGGATGAGTTAGTTATCAACAATAACAATGAAACCAAATTTTATACCCAAATAAGAAGCCAGCTTGGATTTAAACTCGGAAAAAATTTATATTTCTACAATGGAATGCTGTTAGACCAGTCGCTGTTAGATGATTCAGTTTATACCGGGGAAAAATGGCGCGGCTTTGCAGCTTATACTGAACAAGCATATCTTCGATTTACCAATGACAATTTACGATTTTCGAATTTGGAATTTGGATTTACGCTTGGTCGGAATTTTTTAAATTGGGGGACTGGAAAGACTGGCAGGTTGCTGTTTTCTGATTATGCACAACCACTTGACCATTTCTCGGTTGATTTTAAATATAAAGGACTGCAATTTACGATCCTCGCCGCAGACCTGGATCAATGGCAGTTGTCAGATTCGGTGGCGCAACATCATGGAGTCGCTATTGCAAATCGATTTCTTTCGGCTCATCGCCTGACTGTGAATTTTAAAAATAGGCTTCACCTGGGATTAACAGAGGTGTTGCTTTATGGGGGACCAAACAGCAACTGGGAGCTGAAATATCACAATCCATTGCTTTATTATCATGGCGAGCTATTGAATGGCGGTGGTTATGATGGCAATGGTTTTCTGTACCTGGATTTTGATTGGTATCCCGGGAAAAATTGGGAATTTTATGGCGAGATTTTAGTCGATGATTTCCAATTGGAAAAGACCGGCTCCGGTGATATGGAGCCAAACGAAGTTGGTCTGCTGGTCGGAATGCAACACCGGGATTGGCTCGGACTTGGTGGCAGTTTATTGGGTATTGAATACGTGCGGATTGCCAATCGAACTTACAATTCGACTTTTGAATGGGAGAAGTTCGTTCATTTTAATCGCCCAATCGGTTATTACCTGGGGAACAATTTTGATCGATGGCATTTTAAGATGAATTATTTCCCAATTCGGGGACTGCAAGCTGGTGTGGATTTTGATTACATTCGCAAAGGTGTGGGATCGATTATGGATCAGTGGGATACGCCGTGGACTGGTTATACCCTGGCTGATGGATATGATGAGCCGTTTCCGTATGGAGTTGTAGAAAAATCATCCATCATTACTTTTAATTTGAAATATCACTTCAGCGTAAATGTGATCATTGAAAGCCAGGTCAGGTATCGGAATGTCGAGAATTTAAATCATCAGTCTGAAAAAAGCGAAAATGATTGGATATTATTCTTCAAGTTGCATTGGGATATTGCCAGAAATTTTTATTATTGAAGCGTATCAAATAATCAGGTCGAAGCCTTTGGCTAAGAGAATTCGCTCTTTTTGAGCAACCTGAATCGGCCGGGGAGTAAAACCAGCTTTACTCATCAGTAGAAAATGTTCTTATCGTAAATAGATTATAATAATATAAATTATAAAAATCAAGGTAAAAAGCAAGTAGTGAAAAGTGTAAAGTAAAAAGGGAATAGGGATAAGCATGGTTCTATTCGAGTATTGCAGGTATTCAAAACTAACCATGAAATTTGATTTTAAAATCCTAGAAAATTATAATTAGCTCATAGAAACTTTCAAACATCAATCAAAAGGGAAGTTATGGCAATGAATTGTTTAGTCACTGGAGGCGCTGGCTTTATCGGATCACATACAGTGGATGCTTTATTAGCCAGGGGTTATAAGGTCAGAATATTGGATAATTTATCAAAACCTGTCCATCTCAAAGGTAAGCCTGATTACATACCTGGTGAGGTAGAATTTATGCTGGGAGATGTCCGCAATAAACAGGATTGGCTGAAGGCGCTGGACGGTATCGATGTGGTTTACCAATTCGCTGCTTACCAGGATTATTTACCTGATTTTAGCAAATTTTTCCATGTGAACAGTGTGGGCACCGCTTTATTATATGAGCTGATAGTTGAAAATAATTTCCCGGTCAAAAAAGTAATCGTAGCTTCTTCGCAGGCAGTGTATGGCGAGGGGAAGTATCGCTGTCCGCGCTGTAATCGAATTAAATTTCCAGATATAAGAGAATTGGTAAACCTGGAAAAAGGGGAATGGAATCATCGATGCCAGGATTGTGCCACGCCACTGCAAGCCATGTGGACCAATGAGAAGCGGGTGAATCCCCAGAATCAGTATGCCCTCTCCAAGTATTCACAAGAGCAGCTCAGTATCAACCTGGGGAAACGCTACCAGGTTCCCACAGTTTGTCTGAGATATTCCATCGTCCAGGGACCCCGACAATCGATTTATAATGCTTATTCTGGCGCCTGTCGCATATTTTGTTTGAGCTTATTTTTCGATCGTCAGCCCCCGGTTTACGAAGATGGGAGCCAGGTTCGAGATTTTGTTAATATCTTTGATGTGGTTCAGGCAAATTTAAAAGTGCTCGATTCGCCACAGGCAGACTACCAGATATTTAATGTCGGGGGAGGAAAAACATACACGGTAATGGAATTCGCTCAACTGGCAGCTAAAGTTTTTGACAAAAAAATAACACCAAAAATCACAGAACATTACCGCTTTGGTGATACACGTCATATTTTTTCTGACATTTCTAAGTTAAAATCTATTGGGTGGCGACCGTCCCATAATGTTGAAGACAGCCTAAAAGCATACATCGAATGGCTGGAGCAGCTTCAGGGGATTGATAATGTGTTAGATCAAACCGAACAAAAGATGAAAGACTTGAATGTTGTTCGTTCCCCCCAAAAAAGGTGGTCAAAGAAACAGCGATTTGCTGCGGTTGCTTAGGTTTGTTGAGTCGTGAGTGGTTATTGGTGAGTAGTGAATGGTGAGTGGTGAATAAGAAAATTCTAAATCCGTAAATCGTAATTCACAAATCGTAAATCGAAATATGAAAGCATTTTTATTAGCTGCAGGAATCGGATCGCGGCTGCGACCGATTACTGAAAACATTCCGAAGTGTCTTGTGCCAATAAACGGTCATTCGTTGCTTTATTACTGGCTAAAATTATTTGAACAGCACGGAATTGATGAAGTGCTCATCAACTTACATCATCTGCCAGACCTGGTCTTTCAATTTTTGGATGAAAATGAGTTTGATTTAAAAATTCATACCGTTTTTGAGCAGGAGTTGCTGGGCAGCGCTGGTACCATTCGTAACAATTTTGATTTTGTCTGTAAGGATGATGAATTTTTAATCTGTTATGCTGATAATTTAACCAATATGAACTTGGGGAGAATGATTGACTTTCATCGGTCAAAATGTCCAGTTTTAACTTTGGGTCTCTTTTATACCAGTAATCCTTTAAAATGTGGCATTGCTGAAGTTGATGAAAATAACACGGTCGTAAATTTTGTTGAAAAGCCGGAAAATCCGAAAAGCAATTTAGCAGGGGCTGGTATTTACATTGCGAATCATGAAATCCGACATTATTTACCCGATCGTTACCCGTCTGATATTGGATATGAGGTGCTGCCGCAATTGGTTGGAATGATGAAAGGATATTTTATTAGAGATTATTTTATCGATATCGGAACAGTTGAAAATTATGAACGAGCACGTCGGGAATTCCTAAAAATAAATAATGAAGATGGGATAGAGGCAAATTTATGATTATTTCACAAACACCATTACGAATCAGTTTTGCTGGCGGGGGAACTGATCTTGCTTCTTTTTATAAGCATGACGAAGGGTGGATTATCAGCTCGGCAATCGATAAATATATCTTTGTTATTATAAAAGAACGGTTTGATAATAAGATATATATCAATTACTCGAAGAAAGAGATCGTTGATTGTGTCGATGAAATTGAACATGACTTAGTTCGTGAAACGATGCGTAAAACAAAAGTAGAAAAGGGAGTTGAGATCACGACTTTGGCTGACATCCCTTCCAGCGGTTCCGGGTTGGGATCATCCAGCAGCGTAACAGTCGGGCTGCTCAATGCGTTATATGCATTTCAAGGTGAGCAGGTCACGGCAGATCGATTGGCACGCGAGGCTTGTGAGATTGAAATCAATATCCTGGGAAAGCCAATTGGCAAGCAGGATCAATATATAGCAGCTTTTGGAGGAATCCGTTTTTTTAAATTCAAACCAGATGAGGAGGTGATTGTTGAAAAAATAGATCTTGAAAATAGCTTTAAGAGAAAATTTGGTGCAAATTTGCTTCTTTTTTTTACTGGAAAAACTCGAAGTTCAGATAATATTCTAAGTGAACAGAAACAAAATACGCTTCATAAAATTGAAATTTTGAGAGACATGAAGCATCATGCTGCTGAAATTCGAGAACGTATTGAAGCAAGGAAATTTGATGAAGTTGGAAGAATTCTGGCAGAAAGCTGGAATCTCAAGAAACAACTGGCAAGCCAGATTTCCAACGGAGACATTGACCAGATGTATGCACGAGCGATAAATGCTGGCGCACTTGGGGGAAAAATATCAGGCGCTGGTGGCGGTGGATTCTTACTGATGTACTGTCCACGAGAAAAGCAAAATAAGGTCCGGGAAGCGCTGAAAAAATTTCGCGAGTTTCCATTTTTCCTGGAAAAGTATGGATCAAAAATAATTTTTAACATGGGGAGATACGAATGGAAATGATCACAGAGTATTTCAACCGGGTGTATGCAGCGTGTAATTCTATTCGAATAGGAGATAATCAAAAATTTATTCAACTATTGGAACATGCATATCATAACAATAAACGTATTTTTATGTTTGGTAATGGTGGGAGCGGGGCAACTGCTTCCCATTTTTGTGAAGACCTGGGCAAAGGTACCTTAAATGGTAAAAAAGATATCAAGCGTTTCAAAACAATCAGCTTAACTGATAATACGCCATACATTTTAGCATTAGCCAATGATGAAGGTTATGAGATGATTTTTGTCGAGCAATTAAAAAACCTGGCTGAACGGGGAGATGTTGCCATTGGCATTAGTGGGTCTGGTAATAGCCCCAATGTTTTGCGAGCGATTGATTATGCCAACAAGAATAATTTATATACTGTCGGGATGACCGGCTTTGATGGTGGCAAGCTAAAAAGAATTGCTAAACATGTCCTTCATATTCCCATTCATGATATGGGAATTACTGAATGCGTTCATTCAATTATTGCCCATTATATCACCGATTACTTCAGAGAGAAAATCAATAGGGAACATAGGGATATTGATAAAGTGGTTTCAGTATTCGATGAGGAAGTGGAAAAATATCGGATGGTTGAAAAGATCAGTTTATAAAAATAACCAACAGTGGAATGGGAGTGCGATGCCTTTATGCATCGCATAAGCACAGCGGAATAGTAGTGCGATGTCGTCATCGCAAAAGCGTATTCCATAAAGGGAATGCACTCCAAAGAGAGAAAAATCCAGCATCTTGTGAAAGATGACTGGATTTTTTTATTGTTCTAATGTGCATTGTCTGTTCAGAATAAATAAATTATTCCGATACTTATTTTGGGACCGCTATAATTATCAGTGAACGCAACAACACGTTTAAATTTCACATAGTGGTATCTAAATTCAACAGCCAGGTTGAGCTTTGGGGTGACCTTAAAATCAAAACCGGTGCCGACATTTATTCCGATACCCAATTCAAGCCCTTCAGCATTATTGAAAAAGGTTCGGCTGGAACGTGATTCATTTCCAAAAAACCATCCCATACCATAGCTCACATAAGGCATCAGCATCACATCAGAAAGGATCGAATATTTCAGATCAAGCAAGATTGAGCCAATTTTGATGGTCCTTTTTTGAGGTAATGGCTCATTATTGCAATATTTCCAATATCCCAGGCTGGAGCGAAAAGTCATCCCCCATCGCCAGGGTTTTAGCAGCATCACTCCAACGTAAGGGTGGTATTTTGAATTTTTCAGCGGGGTGAAAGTAACATTATCGCTTAAATTGTTGGGTCGCCAATCGCCGATCTCCATGCCTAAACCGAATTTATGAGATGATGCAGAGTCATTTTGAGCAATACCGGAATAACATGGAATCAAAAAAAATAGAACAATGAAAATAACTGAACGCATTGATCGAAATTAATCTCCTGTAATTTAAGTTTGATTGGTTTGAGACGATGTGTTTGCCTGGCTGATCGGTTGAAATCCCATGGGTTTTGTTTTTGAATCGCCCAGGATTTTAATCTCGCCAAATTGTGTTTCATACTTTTTAATATTTTCTTCCAATGCCCTGAGTAACGATTTGGCGTGCTGGGGAGTCATAATGACGCGAGCATAGACTTTTGTTTTTGGAACACCTGGTAACATTCGAGTAAAGTCGATAACGAATTCGGCTGGAGAATGCGTGATGATTGCCAGATTAGAGTAGATCCCCTCGGCTTCCTTTTCACCGAGCTCGATATTGATTTGTTGTTGAACTGGTTGTTGATTCATGTGTTTTTTCTCCTTTGTTCACATCAATGATAAATACTCACGGCTGTAGATAATACAATCCTGTCTGATCAAATAAGTGTTACTCGGCACGAAACCTCTCAAACAAGATTGTTTGAGTTACATCTAATGGTTAATTATAATGAATATTTTTATAAGAATCAATTAAAAAGACAATCTTTTTTATTAAAGTTTCTGAATTATTATCATAAGTGCAAGATTGATGAATTTCATAGTTGACATTATGATTAAATTATATTACATTTAGATGGTTGGTGGTGATTTGTGATTGGTGATTGGTTAGTGGTGAGTCGTGACTTGCAATAAATTGATCAACTTAACATTTATTAAATTTCAAAAGATGAAACAAATAACACTGATCACTGACTACTGAATACTCACCCAAAATGTAAAAGGATACAGGAAATGAAAAATAATAAATTATTCTTAATTGATGGATCGGCGCTGGCATATCGATCGTATTTTGCGTTTGTAAGAAATCCGCTGATCAATTCAAAGGGTGAAAATACCAGCGCTGTTTTTGGATTTTTGAATTCTTTATTGAAGATTATTGATGAACAGCAACCGGAATATCTTGCTGCAGTTTTTGATACGCCGGAGCCGACTTTTCGACACGAACTTTATCCAGAATACAAAGCCACGCGGCAAAAAATGCCGGATGAAATGAGGGATCAATTACCTCGTATTAAGCAGGTATTGGAGGTTTTGAATATACCAGTGATCGAGGTTCCCGGCATGGAAGCCGATGATGTGATGGGTACGCTGGCAAAGCAGGCTGAACAGCAAGAGTTGGAAACCTACCTGGTTACTGGCGATAAGGATTTTTTTCAACTTGTTTCGCCATTAATCAAAGTTTATAACCCGAGACGGGCTGGTGAGGAGGTGGAAATCCTTGATGAAAAAGGGGTACTTCAAAAAATTGGATTGCCCCCGGACAAAATTGTCGATTACTTAAGCTTAATGGGAGATAGCTCGGACAATGTCCCTGGCGTTGCCGGCATCGGTCCAAAAACTGCGAAGGAAATTCTGGGTCAATTTGAAAGTATTGAGGATGTCTACAACAACCTGGATCAAGTTAGCCGTGATGCAATCAGAAATAAATTAACAGCAGATCGAGAACAGGCTTTTTTATCCAGAAAATTGGTAACATTGGACACCCAGGTGCCACTGCCGCTTAGCATTGAAGATCTTACTCGAAAAGCCCCGGATCATGATAGCGCCTTTAATTTAATTAAGGAGTTAGAGTTTACTTCACTTTTAGAGCGATTTACCAGCACGGAGAAGACCGAAAAAGTTAATTATATCACAATTGTAGCAACAGATCAATTAAAACAATTCGTTGCAAAACTTCAATCATGTCAACAGTTCACCTTTGATCTGGAAACCACTGATGTGGATCCTATGAAGGCTGAGATTGTGGGGCTTTCTTTTTCCTGGAACGAAGGAGAAGCATATTATATTCCAGCGGTGAGCGAGAAAGTTGCTGCAACAACTGATCTGTTCACCGATAATAAGTTTCGCGGTTTTCCTTTACACACAGCGCTTCAATACTTGAATCCAATTTTTGAAAATGAATCAATCAAAAAATGTGGGCAAAATGTGAAGTATGACCGGTTGGTACTCTCCCGTGCCGGGGTTGAAGTCAAAGGCGTTGATTTTGATACCATGGTTGCCAGCTATGTCGTCAATCCTTCTTTGCGACAACACAACCTGGATGCACTGGCGCTCGCTTATTTTAATTATCAAAAAATTCCGACAAAGAGTTTGATCGGCACTGGCAAAAAGCAAATAACCATGGCTGAAGTGCCAATTGAAGATGTGAGTCGCTATGCTTGTGAAGATGCTGATTTTACCCAGCGTTTGCGTCATGTTTTGGAGCCAAAAATAATCAATTTTGATTTAAAACAGTTATTTGATGAAGTTGAGATGCCGTTAGTCGAGGTCTTAATGGATATGGAAAGAAATGGTGTTTCATTGAACGTTTCTTTATTGGGAGAGATGTCGAAACAATTGGACCAGCGGCTTAACCAGCTCATTGAAAAAATATATGAATTAGCCGGTGTAGAATTCAACATAAATTCGACCAAACAACTGGCTGAAGTTTTATTTAAAAAATTAGAACTGCCGGTTATCAGACGTACGAAAACCGGACCTTCGACCGATGTCGCAGTATTGGAAACGCTGGCAAAGGAACATCAATTACCGCGGGAATTGCTGGAGTATCGACAGTTAACGAAGCTGAAATCAACTTATGTGGATGCGCTGCCCCGGTTGATTAATCCCAAAACCGGTCGAGTTCATACCTCTTATAATCAAACTGTGGCAGCCACCGGGAGACTTTCATCGAGCGATCCGAATTTACAGAACATCCCCATTCGGACTGAAATTGGCAGAAAAATTCGAGAGGCTTTTGTCCCGGTCGATGATAACCACGTTATTCTGGATGCGGATTACTCCCAGGTTGAGCTTCGCATCATGGCGCATTTGTCTCAAGACCCAACGCTTATTAAAGCCTTTCAGGATGGAAAGGATATTCATCGGGAGACAGCAGCCCTGGTTTTTAAGGTCTCCCCGGAAGAGGTAACCGATGATATGCGCCGAAAAGCCAAAGAGGTAAATTTTGGCATCATGTACGGCATGGGTCCTTATGGATTAGCCAGCCGATTAGAAATTTCCCAGGAAGAAGCAGAAATGTTTATCATCAATTATTTCGCCAACTATCCGAAGATTCAGGAATTTATGGCGCAATCCCAGGATTTCGCTCGTGAAAATGGTTACGTCACCACGCTGTTGAATCGACGACGTTATCTGCCTGATATTCACAGCGATAATCGACGGGTACGGGAGTTTGCCGAAAGAAATGCCATTAATACCCCGATCCAGGGAACCGCCGCCGACCTGATCAAAGTGGCAATGATTAATATTTTTCATCGACTGAAAGAGCAAAAATTAAAAACCAAAATGATCATGCAGGTCCATGATGAATTGGTATTTGAAGTGCCTGAAAAGGAAGTCGATACAGTAGAAAAACTCGTTCGCTCCGAAATGGAAAGTGCCATTGAGCTTTCGGTGCCCATCAAAGTTGATGTTGGAATTGCGAAGAATTGGCTGGAAGCTCATTAGGTTATTAGGTAATTGG
>CBFDBN010000043.1:0-15260 GCA_965603055.1 uncultured bacterium
AGGAGATAATTTAAATATAAATTTACAAGTTTTTAATGTTGGCATGAAAATTGTAGATTCTGTAAAAATTCGTTTTTCAGTAAACATGCCAGATAGCGGCAAGGTAACGATTGGTGATGAAAAAATTTTAACGAATATTCAAATAGGTGATTTTCAAGCTTTCAGCCAATCCTGGGAGTCCTCTGGCAGGATGGGAAATACCCGGTTGTTCATCGAAGTCGATCCCGATAACCAGGTCAATGAATTGACTGAATCGAATAATTACTATTCCAGAAACATTTATGTACTGCCCGACTCGATGAAGCCGCAGGTGCAGGTTACTTATGACGGCAAACAGATCATCACCGGTGATTACGTTTCAAGTCAGCCAATCATTCTTATTAATGTTTATGATAATAGTCAATTTTTGAGTGAAAACGACACGACAAAAATAAATTTATTTTTGAATAACAATCGAATCAGCTATTCTGCAAATAAAAACGAATTGACAATTGCTCCGATAAATAATATAGATGAACCCGGGTTAAAAGCACAAGTCCGATTTACGCCAGAACTCAAAGACGGCGATCATAGCTTTGAAATTTTTGTCAAAGATGCCAGAAATAATTTCACCTATCACCGTGATGATTTTCAGGTGACCAGTGATTTTAAAATTTTAAATGTCTTTAATTACCCCAATCCGTTTAGCGACGGTACTGAATTTACTTTTAATTTAACACAGCCATCGGATAAAGTGTCAATTAAAATTTTCACTGTGGCGGGAAGATTAATTCGCACATTAGCGTATCATCATTTGGAGGCAGGATTTCATCACCTTTACTGGAATGGTCTGGATCAGGATCGAAACGATATGGCGAATGGTGTTTATTTGTACAAGGTTGTTGCTCGATCCGGGGACAAGCAGGTTGAGCAGATTGAGAAGTTGGTAATAATGCGGTAGGGAGTTGGGAGTAGGGCGTATCACATATCACCCCAAGCCCTACTCCCCACGCTCTACGGTTTTAGAAGTATAGTAACTTTCATGTAACATTGGAAATTTTATAATTATTTAATTTTAAGGATAACGAAAGGAAGAGTGGATATGAGAGCACTTATCACAGGTGGAGCTGGTTTTATTGGATCTCATCTGGCTGAGGAATTACTACGCAGGGGAGAATTAGTTTCTGTTATCGATGATTTGTCCACCGGTCGATTGGAGAATTTGGCGAATCTAATGGACAGCCCTCGTTTTAATATTGTTGTGGAAACAATTTTAAATGAAACCGTGATGGATCGCCTGGTCAGTGAATGTGATATAATTTATCATTTAGCTGCGGCGGTTGGAGTGGAATTGATTGTGAGTAAGCCCGTTGAAGTCATCCAGACCAATATTTTAGGCTCGGATATGGTTTTGAAACTGGCGAATCGTTACCTTAAAAAAGTTGTAATTACTTCAACATCTGAAATTTATGGAAAAAATAATCATGTACCATTCAAAGAAAACGATGATAGAGTCTTAGGCCCGACAACGATAAATCGATGGAGCTATTCCTGTTCAAAAGCTGTCGATGAATTTCTGGCGCTTGCTTACCATAAGGAGAAAAAACTTGAAGTAGTAATTGTGCGTTTATTCAATACAGTGGGACCCAGGCAGACTGGTAGATATGGAATGGTTATCCCAAGATTTGTCGTTCAGGCATTAAAGGGAGAACCGATAACGGTTTATAACGATGGAAACATGATCCGCTGTTTCACTTACGTAAATGATGTTGTGGATGCGATGATCAACCTGGCGCATCACTCAGAGGCAGTAGGGAATATTTTTAATATAGGCAGCACCGAAGCGATCAGTATAAATGACCTGGCTCTTAGGATCAAAGAAAAAACTAACTCTGACTCCCCGATTAAATTTGTACCCTACGATGAAGCTTATGAGCAAGGGTTTGAGGATATGACTGTCCGTGTTCCTGATCTCACAAAAATTAAGGCTTTGATAGGCTATCAACCAAGTATTAACCTCAACGGAATATTGGATAACGTCATTGAATATTTTTCGACTGATAGACTGAAATTTTAAAACTTTATCTGGATGATTGGGCAATTAGTACTAAACAGTCATTTTCTTGCCCAAAGAGCAAAAATATTTTGACAGCGAATTCCGCTAATTACTCAAATTATGCAAATTAATAATTAGCGAATTTTTTTAATTCGCGTAATTAGCGGTTCAGAGTCTTTTTGGTTCTGGCTCGTCCAGATTATATAGTTTGGAGAAACAAAGAAATGAGCATGGAAAAATCAATAACAGGAAAAAATGTTGGGATACTGGTCGGTGGCGGGCCTGCACCGGGGATAAATGGTGTCGTAACGGCATTAACGATCGGTGCGAGAAAGGAGAGTTTGAAAGTTTATGGTATTTTTGATGGTTATAAATGGCTGGTAAAAGGAGATGAAATCGATATAAATGATCATGTCAAACAATTGCACATGCGTGATGTTTCTCGTATTCATTTCGATGGTGGCTCATACCTGCGAACATCAAGAACAAATCCCAATAAAATTAAAAATGGTGTCCAGAATTGCGTTAAAAATTTGGAGAAGCTCGGTGTCAAATATATGGTTACCATCGGCGGGGATGATACTGCTTATGCAGCTAGCGAAATCGCTAAAGCGGCCGGGGGAACCATTAAATTTGTTCACGTTCCAAAAACCATTGACAATGATTTGCCGCTACCAGATAATCAACCCACCTTTGGTTATCACACTGCTTGTGACCTGGGCACCAAACTGGTAAAAAATCTCATGGAAGATGCCCGAATTATGGATCGCTGGTTTATAACGGTCGTGATGGGGCGCCATACCGGGCACCTGGCTTTGGGTATTTCTAAATCTGCTGGCGCCACTTTGGCTATTATACCTGAAGAATTCGGAACAGAAGGCTATATTCCTCTATCAAAAGTTTGCGATATATTTGAAGCGTCAATTATAAAACGACGAGCAATGGATCATCACCATGGCGTGTTGATAATCGCTGAGGGTGTAGCAGGACGGTTAAGTCCGGAAGACCTGAAAAAAATTCCAGGGATCGAGTTGGAATATGATGATTTTGGAAATGTTCGTCTTGGTGAAGTTGAACTGGGTAAGATTTTAAAACTGGAAATGGAAAGACGTTTCAAGGAGCGAAATGATAAAATAACAGTGGTAGAAATAAATATTGGGTATGTATTGAGATGTGCTGATCCGATCCCTTATGATCAGGAATACACTCGTGATCTTGGTTATAATGCAATTCAGTATTTGTTGAGCGATGCACCAGAACACAAGGAAAATGCAATGATCTCGGTGATTCATGGTGTTTTAAAGCCTTTACGTTTTGGTCGGTTGATTGATCCAGTTACAAAAAAGACTGCAATTCGCCCGGTAGATGTTGCAAGTGAAAGATATAAAATTGCCCGCAACTATATGGTCCGTCTTGAGCGGCGTGACCTTGACGATCCTGACTTTTTAAACAGGTTGGCGAAAGAAGCGAAAATGTCAAAAAATGAATTTACCAAGCGGTTTGCGTATCTTGTGGATTAGATAAAACTACCTGTTCAGATTGCTTAAATTCATCATTATAAATGTTTTTGTCGAGTCTTAAACTACAGTCGCGATTATTTGTGAAGAAATCCTTTCAAAGGTCTGCCAAAGGCAGATCAGCTAATTAAATTGATCCTCCGAAGGAGGATTTGCAACCTTTGAAAGGATTTTGTATTTTAATATTTAAATGTGTAAAATCGATATAACTTCTCTGCCTAATTTTGCGTCCTCAAAGTCCCGGTCGTAAAAATCTATTCTCTTGCCACCTGCGTGGCTATGATCAATTTTTCCAATCCACTCAATTTTGCCAGATCCATCACTTTTACAACCGTTCCATGGGGCACATTTTTATCAGCTTTCAACACCAGGGATTTTTCTTCAAGGGAAGGCAGTAAAGATTTAAATTTTGCTTCAAGATTTTCAATGGTCACCGCTTCCTCGTTGAGTGCCATGGTTTGATCTGAATTGATTTCGAGAATGAGCTCTTTTATTTTTTCTGTGGAGGAGCTCTTTGATTCGGGCAGCTCTAATTTCATTCCTGGCTGTTCAACAAAGGTTGAAGAAACCATGAAAAATATAAGCAACAGAAAGAGCACATCAATTAATGAAGTAATGTTGATAATTACTTTACGACGTTTTTTCTCGTGAAATTGCATAATTTAATTTACTCAATAATAAAAAAAATCTCTATTCCAGCTTACTGCGCCAGGGAAACATAATTCAATCGTTGGTATCTTTAGTGGACTGGAACCTGGCTAACTTTCTCAGCAGTTGTGACGTGAATTTCTCGATATCCATGATTAAATTTTCTGCTTTATCGGTAAAATAATTGTACAGTACAAACGATGGAATGCCAATAGAAAGTCCGACAACCGTTGTTATCAAAGCTTCTGAAATTCCCCCGGAAAGCGCCTGGGTTTGTCCCAGTCCTTGTTCAGAAATAACGGTAAATACTTTTATCATTCCCACAACAGTTCCCAATAATCCCAGTAATGGCGCAATTCCTGCAATGGTCTCGATCACGACCAAACCCTTTTCAAGCGATCTCACTTCCTGGCGCCCCTGGTCTGATATTAGCTCTTTTAATTCATCGTTTGATAAATCTTTACTTTCCAGTCCAAGCTGAACGATATTGGCAAAAGCCCCCACATTTTTTTGGCAGATCGAGATCGCCAGGTGAATATCTTCTGGCTTTTTAATCGTATCAATCACATTAATAATTTCAGGAATAAGCACCTTTTTTCTTCGTAATGAAATCGCACGCTCAATCATAATAGCAAGTACGATAATCGAGCATAGAATGAGCGGAATCATCAAAATTCCACCACGCTGCAAAAACAACCACGCTTCGTGCATTAATCTTTTTCCTTTTTCTCTAGTCAACTATAATCAAGATGTATATCTAATTTTCGGGTTGAATAAAACTTAAAAATCTAACGCTTCACATAATATGTAAAAGAAGCCGTCACTTCCAAATAATTCTCTGGAAAATCAGCCGGCAACGGTCTAAATCGAGAAGAATTTGTAATGGCATTTACACTGGTCTCTTTCAATGATTCGTGACCGGTGTATTTCAATACCACCAGATCCTTGACTTCTCCATTTGGCATCACCTTAAATCTTAATAGTGTTTCCCCACTAATCAGTCCCATACGTGAAAATGCCGGCGGCGGAAATACATTCCGTTCCACCTTTCGTTTCATTTCCAGCATGTACGGCGCAAAATCCCACTCATAAGTATTGAAGCTAAACCCGCCAAGATCTTCGGCGCTAAATTTATTATTATCATAAAGCGGTCTATCCAGTCTTCTTTGCTCTTGATAATTGGGTGTGGATGGATTTTTTTTCAAAAGCTGGCGTCGACTGAATTTTTGGTATTCGTATCGATTGGAAGAAGATTCAGTGAATTGCTTCTCCTTTGATAGCTTGTCTTTTTGTTCTGGCGCCGGTTCAATAAGAGGTGTCGGTTCAACTGGAACGACGGGTAATTCCTTAACGTCAAAATCCCCTTCAGAATAGGGATTTCCTGCTGGCTTATCCTTTTGTTGATATTGGTCTTGTGCGATGGCATTCTTATCGGAAACCAGTTGAGCGTTTTCAGGGGGTGTTTCACTGCGTGCATCTTCTGGCGATTCCACCAGCTCGAATTCTAACCGTTTATCTTCAATTTTGGGCTGGTTTAAAAGATCATCGATTTTAGCGGGAAAGAGCTGGATGCTGCCGAACAAACTGTACATCAACAACAACAGCAGGTGGAGCAAAATGGAAATAATAAATGAGATTTTGACGAGATTTTTTCGCAATATGTCCGCATTGATGAAAAGCACTTATGACTCAAGATTTAATTTTATATAATCCCGGGCAATGGATATTTTGCCGCTAAAAATTTTATAGCATTTGCTCTTAATTTCTGCTTCCAATTCGTCAACCGGCGGGTAGAGATGCGTGAGGATCAGATGCCCACATTCCGCTTGTTTCGCAATCTCAGCCGCTTCACTGGGTGTCAAATGCCCATTCATTTTTCTGTTATCTGGAAATGAACACTCTAAAATCAATATATCTGCCCCTTTTGCTAATTCGATGATTTCCGGGCAATAATCGGTATCACCAGAAAAAACGATAGAGTGTCCATTTTTCGATTCCACCCGATAAGCGATAGCAGCCTGGCTGTGCTGCACGGGAATTGTTTTTACCGACCAATTGGAAAAATTCAGTTGATCACGGTTTAGCTCATAAATTTCAACCGGGAAGCTGGGATCCAGCAGCCATTCGCCAAAAGCCTGGGTCAATATTTGTAAAAAATTGGCAAAACCATTTGGCCCATAAATATTGAATTTCTCTGTTCTTTTGTAATTTGGTGTTGTTCGTAAAGCCTGAATAAGCGGTATCAAATCCGCCGTGTGATCGGAGTGTGTATGCGTATAAAAAACATGATTCAACTGTTTATAATCGATGCCAATCTTCAACAGCCGTAGCAATGTTCCCGATCCACTATCAAACAGTAATGGTTCGTTATCGATCTGAATTAAATGTCCTGGCGCGCCTCGTTGCAGAGAAGGAATCCCGGTGCCTGAACCAAGAATCGTTAGTTCCATAGAAATCAACTCTTAAATACATAATTATAGACGATGTTTACTATTTTGATGTTTACATAAATAAAAACCAAGAGCCGACAAGCCGCAAAAAACAGTAAAAAAACTCGCTCACAAAATTAGAACACACACAATATTTTTATTTTGAAGTTGTTTTTGTGAGAGTTCCATTTTTGTGAGCCAAATAATTATTGCTCTTTCTAAAAAGATTTGACTTTACAAAAATTAATAAATTTCTAAATCGTCTCAGTTTCAATCCAATTTAAATAATCTCCTGATCCCGCAACAAGAGGCAGCGCAATAATTTCGGGTGTCGTATAACTGTGCAATTTTTTAACTTCAGCTACAATAGCATCAAACCGATTTTTTATTGATTTGATAATCAAAAGTACTTCATTCTCCCGGCAAATTTTTTCTTCCCAATGAAAGATCGAAAATATTGGTTCGACAATATTGCAACAAGCCGCTAATTTTTTTTCAACTAAAGACTGCCCGATTTGTTCCGCCTCGGATCGGTTGGCGGCGGTTACGAAAACGACAATAAAATCGTGGCTCATGTTACCTCATAATGTTGTTTAAATGTAACGCAAACAATCTTGTTTGCGTTACGTCTATCAGTAAATCATTCGCAAACAAGATTGTTTGCTTTACAGCTATTAAATAAAAAAATCCACAAATTCAAATTTATCCACATCAACCAGACCGAGATCGGTGATTTTTAATTTGGGAATGACTGGCAGGGCTAAAAAAGAGATTGCCATAAAGGGATCAGCTAACGGGCAGCCTAATTGTTTCGTTTTTTGATTTAACTTTTGCAGTCTTTCATTGACAACCTCTAACGGCTCGGTTGACATAAGTCCAGCAATTGGGAGTTCAAGAGCATCTATAACTTTTCCATCTTGAACAACAGCTAAACCGCCGCCCATCTTGTTAATTTGAGTGACCGCTTTAAAAATAGCTTCATCATTCACCCCGACTACCACAATATTATGAGAATCATGGCTGATCGAAGATGCTATGGCGCCTTTTTTTAAGCCAAATCCTTTGACCAGTCCCTTGCCGATATTACCAGAAGAATGATGTCTCTCAACGACATAACATCTCAATAAATCTCGTTCCACATCGGACTGTACAAATCCATTTTTAATTTTTGGGTGATCTTCAAGCGCTTCGGTTACGATCTGATCTTTTATCAAACCAATAACCCGACAACAGTCGTTTTTGGCTGGAATTTTAAATTCATCGCCTTCCAGCCATTTTATATTCACCGAACTGCGAATTTTTACTTCTGGTTTAAAATGGGATTCGTATTCCATTTTACCGTTTTCTGCAACCAATTGCCCATTCTTGAAGACCATTTTAATATTAAATTTTTCAAGGTCTTCAATAATGACGATATCAGCAAAATTGCCCGGCGATAAAAATCCCAGTTTCCGCAAATTAAAATATTCAGCCGGATTCAGGGCAGCCATCCGAATGGCTGAAATTGGATCGATGCCATATTCAATTGCAGTTTTAACCATGAAGTTTATATGTCCTTCATCCAGAATATCGTGGGGATGCCGATCATCCGTACAAAAGATACATCGCCTGCTATTTTCTGGCGTTACCATTTCGAGCAAATCACGGAGATTTTTTGTCCCGGTTCCTTCACGGATCATCACGTACATACCCATCCGCAGCTTTTCCAGGGCTTCTTCGGGCGTCGTCGATTCATGATCTGATGAAATTCCGGCGGCAATGTACGCGCTTAAATTTTTACCGGTCACGCCAGGCGCATGCCCATCGATCCGCTTTTCTGTCGAGATTTTGATTTTATCCAACACTTCTTCATCGCCGTAAATAACGCCGGGAAAATTCATCATTTCACCAAGACCGACAACCCATTTTTCTCTTAGAAATGGCAGGATATCGAAAGCTCGCAATTGCGATCCAGCGGTCTCTAATTTTGTGGATGGGACACACGAAGGCAAGGTAAAAAAAACATTCAACGGATTATATTTAGCCGATTCCATCATAAAACGAATACCCTCGTAGCCGAGTACGTTAGCAATTTCATGGGGATCAGCAATGACTGAGGTGGTGCCTAACGGAACAACAGCGCGGGCAAATTGGGATACCGTAACCATTGAGCTTTCAATGTGGACATGCCCGTCGATAAAACCAGGTGAAGCATAAAGTCCCTTTAAATCGATCACATTTTTGGCTTCATATTCATTCCCAAGTCCGACAATCAATTGACCATCGATGGCGATATTGCTGGTATAAATTTCGCCAGAAACAACGTTGATCAGATTCACATTTTTTAACAATAAATCGACCGGGGAATCCCCTCGAGCAGCTTTAATGATTCTATCTAATTGCATTAATGAAAATCCCTAAATATATTCCTCTATTATCGGTGATGCAAGAAGTTGAGTTAATTTTTGTTTGGTATCTTCATCTTCTGGATCAATTTTATTGGCTGACAGGTATTGCTGGATCGCTTTATCCTCAAAACCCTGAATTTCATAAATCCACCCCAGAAAATAATGGGCGATAAAATTATCCGGTTCAAATTCGAGTATCTGCTTATATTCCTGGATTGCTTCGTTCCAATGTCCCAATCGGGTATAGATTTCTGCCAGACCCAGGTGCTCTTCTTTTTGATCGCTGCCATACCTGATCGCATTCTGAAACGCTTCTATGGCTAACTGATATTCGATGTTACTTTTGTAAACGATTCCCAGCAGGAAATAAAGACTGCCTTCCCGTGGATAAACTCTTAAAACTCGCTTGAAGCAATCCTCAGCACGAGTTAGCATGCCCATTTGATAGTAGACCTTGCCCAAGTGAATACGAAGCGAGGCAGTATCATAGCCCATCTTGACAGCCGTTTCCATCGACCGCCTGGCTGCCGGGTAATCCCTTTTAATGAAATGAATCAGCCCAATTTCATAACAAAGCGACGGTGATTTTGATTCCAGGTTGTTTCGGGCGTATAAAAACGAATTGAGGGCTTCATCGGTACGGTTCAAATTTCGCAGGTTCCGCCCTATGATCTCCTGAATTTCAGCTAATTGATCTGGTTGTTGATCAGTTAACTTGATCGTTCGCCGGGAACATAATTCGATAACTTCTTCATACTGTTTTTTATATTCCAGTAGAGCGATGTGGCTTTTCCAGGAAAAAAAATATGTTAAATAGAGCTTCAAGATATAAAACGCCCTGATTTTTTTCCACCGGAGTTCCAGGGATAGTAAAAATCTTCTGAACAATAGATATACTTTCCAGAGCTTCAGATAAGCGATGATTATTCTATCAGGAATGTGAAAATTTTCGTTGTATCTCGATTGCTTCATATACTCAATTTGGATTAATTTTTTAGTATAAAATTATTAATATAAATTGTATTCCTGATGTAATTCCCCTACAAGGAGAAGCAGAGGAAACAGCGTTTAAATGGATTTTTCATAACAATAATCCCTTAAAAAATTTTTCGTGAATCCCTGTGCTCGCAGAGTATCCGTTAACTCTGTTGCTCCTTGTAGTTTTTTTTAAATAAACTTTCAAATTTCGATACTATAAGCTACCAGCCTGGAAGGTGTTTCAAAATTTCTTTCATTAGCCGAACAAATTTGTCTTTGATTCGATCGGCGGTTTGCGTCACTTCTTCGTGACTCAATTTTTGGTTTAGGATGCCGGTCGCCATATTGGTAATGCAGGATATTCCCAGCACCCGCATTTTCAGTTGATTGGCAGCAATTACCTCTGGCACAGTGGACATGGTGCCAGCATCAGCGCCTAACACTCTTGCCATCTTGATTTCTGCCGCTGTTTCGTAAGCTGGTCCCCGGAAGCAGATTAAAACCCCGGTCCGCAGGGGAATGTTTAGCTTTTGCGCGATGCTTTTCGCTCCGTCAATAAATTTTGGATTATAAGCCTGTGAAAGATCAATAAATCGCTGATCTGCCGACAGGGTGTTATCACCAATCAAAGGGCTATCAAACAAAAAGTTGATGTGATCTTTAATGAGCATCAGATCGCCAGGATTGAAATCTTTATTGATCGCACCAGCAGCATTGGTAACGACCAGTTTATCGATTCCCATTTTAGCCAGCAGTCGAATTGGATAGGTCACCTGCCGGGTGGAGTAGCCTTCATAAGTATGAACACGTCCCTTCAACGCCAAAATGGGAATATTTTCCAGCCTGCCAAAAATCCAGAAACCATCGTGACCGGCGACACGAGGCACTGGATAATGCGGAATGTCTTTACAATTGATAATCTCCTTATCAATCAATTCATCACCAAACGAGCCAAGCCCTGAGCCGAGAACGATTGCTGCTGCTGGCTTGATGTTAACCTTTTGACTGATTAATTTTAATGATTGTTTTAATTTTTGTGTTTCCATTTTATAAAAGAATCCCCGCAATCGTTGCCGTTAACCAGGAAGCAATCGCACCACCAAACATGGCTTTCAGCCCAATCTTTGCCAGATCACCTCTTCGCTCCGGAGCAATACCACCAATACCACCAATTTGAATGGCGATAGAGCTGAAATTGGCAAATCCGCACAGTGCATAAGTTCCAATGATGAACGATCTTTCTGAAATCGCTCCCTTCAGGGCGGTTAGCTCAACATAAGCTACCAATTCATTGATAGAAATTTTCGTTCCTAAAAGGTTTCCAAACTGAAAAATATCTTTGGGATCAACTCCCATCATAAAAGCTAAAGGAGCGAAGATAATACCAAATATTGCTTTCAGATTTAAATTCCATTCAACATTAAGCTGGTTAAAGGTGATGATATTAACAATGTCATCCACCTTCCCGAGAAAGAAGTCGATCATGGCAATTAATGCAATAAATGCCATTAACATCGCCCCGACATTGAGCGCCAATCGCAAGCCATCTGCTGCACCATTAGCAGCGGCATCAATAATGTTGGCTGTTTTCTTTTCAACATCGAGCTTTACGATACCTTTGGTTTTGGACTCCTCAGTTTCAGGATACATGATTTTAGCAACGACCAGGGCTGCTGGCGCAGACATCACGCTGGCTGCCATTAAATGTCCGGCATCGACACCGAAGCGAACGTAAGCTGCCATGACACCGCCAGCGATCGTGGCAAATCCGCAGACCATGATCGCCATTAATTCGGAATGGGTCATATCTGAGACATAAGGTTTTATCAGAAGCGGCGCTTCAGTTTGTCCCACAAAAATATTTCCCGCTGCTGAAAGCGATTCTGATCCACTGGTGCCCATCGTTTTTGCCATGATCCACGCCATGAACTGAACAACTTTCTGCATCACTCCCAGGTGATATAACACTCCCATCAACGAAGCAAAAAAGATGATGGTTGGTAAAATATGAAACGCAAAGATAATACCAATATTGACAAATTTTTCAGATGCGCTGTCCCATACTTGAAGCGTTCCACTGGCGCCGACATTCTGAACAACGTCTGGATCGCCCAAATAGATATTGCCAAACAGGAACGAAGCGCCAACATCGGTGAAGCTCAACAATTTTGTAATAAAGGCTCGGGCAAAGAAAAACACAGACTGCCCCGGTCCGGTTTTTAAGATCAAAACAGCAAAAATAAGTTGTAACACCAGTCCCCATATTACAATTCGGAAATTAATCTTTTTTTTGTTATTAGAAAGAAGCCAGGCAATTCCTAGCAGCACAAATATGCCGAAAAAAGCTGTGATTCGCTGTACCACGTTTTTTTTCTCTCCTCTTTCAATTATTATAAAATTTGGGCGATTGGATTGTTGGGTGATTAGTACCTAAACATTAAATTCCTTGCCCAAAGAACAAAGATTTTTTGGTCTCAGAAATGAAAGCTCTCAGAATTAAAAAGAATAAAAATTCATTTCGGAGGGCTTTCAATTCTGAGACCAGGATCTCTTTTTGGTTCTGGCTAGTCCAGGTTATGTAATACGGCTAACCTGACATATCCAATTACCCGATTGCCCAATCACCCAGTTACCCAATTACCTAATAACCTATCAAACCGGGGGATGATAACAACTCCAACACACCGGCGCATAATACTCTTTGCGCAATTCAATCCTCGGATCGTCTTTTGTAATGGGGATGGTGTGCTCACGGTCTCGATAGCGCTGAGAAATGATTGCTGTCTGTTGTTTGCAGGTTTCGCATACGCCAAGCAAAACAGTAACCTTTTCCGCCCTGCCCATCAAATCGATCATCGCGCCAAAACTTTCATTAAAACTATTCAGTTGCACGCCAGCGATAATGATTTCAATATCTCTTCGATGTTTGTTACAAAATTTGATAAGATCATCCTTTTCAAACAGTTGCGCATCATCGATGGCGATTGTGTGCACATCTGGCTCAAGCGCCGATTCAATTTCTGCGATTGTCGGTACCGTGATTGCTTCACTTTTAAAACCGATCCGAGAAACAATCTGTTCATTGTGAACCGGGAAGGCGAAAACCTGAATTTTTCTACCCATTAAATTCGCATCGCTAATCCGTTTGTAAAGCAGCCATGTCTTCCCTGCTTCCATTGCGCCAGTTATGACTTCCAGCATATATCCCTCATTCTTAAAGTTGGACGTAGGGTGTAGAGTGTGGGGAGAAGCGCCCTACTCCCAACGCGCTACACCCTACAATTTCAATAGCCTCGCTCTGCTAACAAAGCTTGAATCTTGGTCTTCAATAAATCAACTGCAACAAGATTGAAGCCACCTTCCGGAAGAATAATATCGGCATACCTCTTCGTCGGCTCCACAAATTGAAGCTGCATTGGTCGTACGCTGTTTTCATATTGATCCAGTATGGATTCAAGGCTTCTGTCTCGCTCGGTGACATCCCGGCGAATGCGACGAATCAGTCTCACATCGGCATCTGTATCCACGTAAACCTTGATATCCATTAGACGACGCAGCCCAGGATCAAGTAAGATCAAAATTCCTTCGAGAACAATGATCACATGTTCACCGATACGCCGGGTTTCCTTTTTTCTCGAATGAATCGCATAATCATAAATAGGTTGATCGATAGATTTGCCAACAAGCAAATCTTTCAGTTGAGCTATTAAATACTGGTGGTCAAACGCATCAGGATGATCAAAGTTCTGTTTTTTTCGCTCTTCCAGGGTTAAATATCCCAGGTCGTTATAATACGAATCTTGCTGAATAATAATGACTTTATCAGAACCCAACTCTTCAACGATACGTTTTGCGACCAGTGTTTTTCCTGATCCTGACCCCCCGGCAATTCCGATTAAAATATGAGATTTCATTTAATTTATTAGTATCTAAGACTTTAATTTATATTATATTGGGCAAAAATATTTTGACCGCGAATTTTGCTAATTTTGTAAATTACACGAATTAAAAATTAGCGAAATTAGTTTAATTCATGGAATTAGCGGTTCTGAATCTTTTTTGTTCTGGATTGTCCAGGTTAAATTAAAAAAGATTTATCAAACCCAAAAGGCAGCAGTTCCTTCATTGAGCTTTTTTGATATTCACCAAGACGATTGATCATAAAAACATCGATATTGCCAGCCAATTCCCAGAGTACCTGTCGACAGGCGCCGCAGGGCGTCGTAAATTTTTCTGAATCAGAGGCGATAAAAATTGATTTGAATTCTTTTTCCCCCTCTGATACCGCTTTAAAAATTGCTACTCGTTCCGCACAAACCGTTAATCCGTAAGAGCTGGTTTCGATATTGCAGCCCCGGTAGATTTTGTCATTTTGCGTGACTAAAATTGCCCCAACTCTAAAATTAGAAAAGGATGCCCGGGCAAATTCTCTTGCTGTCAGCGCTTCTTTGATAAGTGTTTCAATCGACATTTATCCAACTTTTAATTTTGCAATTATACTCGATATATAATATATGAAAATATTTTTTAAAGGCAACAAGTTTAATAAAAAAAATCCGAGAACTTTGGATTCTCGGATTCTAAAATTGGTTTGGATTTGTTGCTTATGCATTTAGAAAGGAAGATCATCTTCTGAAGGTGCCGGTGCTCCTTCGGGTTCGCCAGGCTCGAATTCATCCGCTGGGGGCGGTGCGTCGATTGTTTCTTCTGCACGTTCCGTTTTTGAACCGATCAAGACTAAATTATCAACGATGACTTCTGTTGTATAGCGGGTCACATCATTCTTGTCATTCCATGACCGAGTTTGTAAACGTCCTTCAATATAAACCTGCCGGCCTTTTTTTAAATAATTGCTCGCGATTTCTGCTGTTTTTCTCCAGGCAACAATTTGATGCCATTCTGTTTTTTGTTTTTGATTGCCCTCCTGATCTTTCCAGACCATATCAGTTGCCATGCTGAAGTTAGCTACAGCAGTCCCACCAGGAGTGTAACGTAAATCTGGATCTTTTCCTAATCTACCCAATAGAGTCACTTTATTAACAGAACCTCGTCCATAAGCCATAATGGACCTCCTTTGGTTAATTTTTTGAGATTATTTGTCATTAATCATAACAAAAAATTACATAATTGTCAAGTAATTTTTTAAATTTTTAAAACTTTTGCGCCCCTGATTTTCCGGTCTTTAAGCTCGATGAGTGCCTTGTTGGCATCTTCCAGCGAATATTCTTGAATTTCAGGCTTAATGGGAATTTCGGCTGCTAATTTT
>CBFDBN010000044.1:0-15240 GCA_965603055.1 uncultured bacterium
TCAGGAGATACATTGATATTATAATTTTTTGAATAATATTGAGCAATGGCTTCTCGTAATTGAAAAATACCGAGGCTATGCGTATAATGCGTTTCTCCTCGCTCCAATGCTGCTTTACCAGCCAGTACAATTTTTTTAGGCGTATCAAAATCCGGCTCTCCAACCTCAAGATGGATAATATGCTCCCCATTTCGTTCCATCTGTTGCGCTCGTTCCATCACTTCCATCACAATGAAAGGCGAGATATTTTGAGCACAGTCGGAAATCATCCGGTTATTATCTCCTTTTGATTTCTATTCAACACGCGTAAGAGTTTTTTTCAATTACTATTACGAATGAAAATGATACTGGATACTGGATTCTCGGTACTGGTTACTTGATAATCCTACTCGACCAATTATCCAAAATCGAGTATCGAGAATCAAGCATCCAGCATCAAGTCTCCAGGCAATAATATCCATTATTCACCACTCCAAAGACTTTACCGGTCAATTTCCAGCCATGATACGGCGTATTTCTCGATCGTGATTTAAATTTGGTTTTATCGACAGTCCAGTCTGCTTCGGGATCAATAATTGTTAAATTAGCCGATTCCCCGGTTTTGATTTTTGGCTCCGGTATCCCCAGGATTCGATACGGATTCAAGCTTAGCTTTTCCGCCACCTGGTTCCAGGTCAGGATGCCCGGTTTGACCAGGTGTTGAATGATCAATCCTACCGCGGTTTCCAGACCGATGATCCCGAACGGAGCAGCGACAAATTCAACTTCTTTTTCTTCGACCGAGTGCGGCGCGTGGTCGGTGGCAATGGCGTCAATCGTTCCGTCTTTCAATCCTTCGATGATTGCCTGGACATGTTCCTCACTTCGTAATGGTGGATTCATTTTGAAATTGGTATCAAAGGAATTAATAGTTTTATCGGTCAAAGTAAAATGATGTGGCGTCGCCTCGGCAGTAACAGCAATATGTTTTTCTTTAGCTCGTCGGACTAATTCCACAGCGCCTTTAGTAGAGATATGAGCGATATGAATTTTGCTTTTGGTGAATTCTGCCAGCATAATATTTCTGGCCACGACCACATCTTCTGAGAGAGACGGTATGGCAGGTATGCCGAGATTGGTGGAAACAAAGCCCTCGTGCATGGCGCCTCCTTCAGCCAGATCAGCATCTTCACAGTGCTCGATGATCGGAATATCAAACATCCTGGCGTATTCCAGCGCCCGCCGCAGAACCCGACTATTGGCAACTGATTTGCCATCATCTGAAAATCCCACCACGCCAGTTTCGACCAGCTCTGCCATTTCGACCAGTTCTTCGCCTTTCTGTCCGCGTGTAATCGCAGCAATTGGATAAACCGAAACAAGATGATTTTTCATCTCATCAAAAATGAATTCAATAATTTCTCGATTGTCAGTTACCGGCTGAGTGTTGGGCATGGTACAAACCGCGGTAAATCCACCAGCCATCGCTGCCTCGGCACCGCTTAACAGAGTCTCCTCATCTTCCCGACCCGGTTCTCGGAAATGAACATGCAAATCGAGAAAACCAGGAAAAATCAACTTGTTTTGAAGATCAAAAATCTCACCCTCAAAACCCGGGGGAACTTTTATTTCAGGTTTAATCTCTGCAATTTTTCCATTTAAAATGAGGCAATCACAAGAATCATTGTTTTCAGTAGAACCATCAACAATCTTCGCATTTCGAAAGAGAATTTTCCCGGCTGGCTTAACTCCAGATTCTCCAGGACTGCTTCTAAAAGCATGGCTTTTGGTGAGTTTTTCTCGCATTTGAATTTATCACTCAATGAATAAAAGTTAATTTCTATATTTAAAAATTGACAATTGATGTAGTTTCCCATCACATACTTCAGTTACTTATCAACCTCCCCACTCAATAAATACAAAATCGCCATTCGCACTGCCACACCATTAGTGACTTGATTCAGAATAACAGAATATTCCGGATCATCCGCCAGATCGCTATCCAATTCGATCCCCCTATTGATTGGACCAGGATGCATAATTGTTATTCGTTTATCAGCTTTTTCCAGCCGTTCTCGTGTAATGCCGAAATAATTGTGATATTCCCGTAGCGAGGGGAAAAAATTTGCTGTTTGTCGTTCTAACTGAATTCTCAGTACCATCAGTACATCTGCCCAGGCGATTGCCTGATCCACATTAAAAAAAGTTGTTACTTTCCATCGTTCGGCTCCAACAGGAATGAGCGGCGCTGGCGCACAGAGTGCGACCTCGGCGCCCATTGTTGTCAGCCCAAAAATATTTGACCGGGCGACCCGTGAGTGAAGAATATCACCAATAATCGCCACGCGAAGCCCTTTTAGCTCGTTAAAAACATCGCGAAGTGTCATCATATCTAACAGCGCCTGGGTTGGGTGTTCATGACAGCCGTCGCCAGCATTAATGACATGACCTTTAATCCAATGGGTTAAAAAATGAGGCGCACCAGCAGCCGAATGTCGGATGACGACCATATCCACCTTCATAGCTTCAATATTTTGAGCCGTGTCCCGCAAATTTTCGCCTTTTATAACAGAAGATGTACTGGTGGAAAAATTAATGATATCTGCGGATAATCTTTTTTCGGCAAGCTCAAAAGAAATGCGCGTCCGGGTGGAAAATTCATAAAATAGATTGACAATTGTTTTCCCTCGGAGGGTTGGAACTTTGGGAATGGGGCGATCCAGAACTTCTTTGAACGACGCCGCCGTATCTAAAATCAATTTTATTTCCTCGGCAGAAACGCCTTCAAGCCCCAACAAATGTTTACGTTTGAAAACCACGTTGTTTATCTTATTTTACCTCATAAATTAATCTCGTCAATCTTTCCAGAAGGACTCTCAACCAATAAGACACAATCTTCATCATCCACCTCCCGCATTTTGACCTGAACCTCCTCACCAATCGAGGTCGGAATATTTTTACCCACGTAATCGGGTTTAATTGGCAATTCCCGATGACCGCGATCGACCAGCACTGCCAATTGAATTCTGGCAGGTCTGCCAAATGACATCAACGCTTCCAGCGCCGCACGGGTCGTACGCCCGGTATATAGCACATCATCGACCAGGACGACATTTTTTTCGTAAAGATCAAAAGGAATTTCTGTTTGCTGAACCACTGGTTGTTTTAAACGCTCCCGAAAGTCATCCCGGTACATGGTGATATCTAAAATTCCCAGGGGAATGTTTTTCCCTTCGATCGCTGCGATTTGTTTGATTATCCTTTGGGCTAAATACGCCCCCCGGGTACGAATACCGACAATGACTAAATGTTCAGCTCCCCGGTTCTGTTCGAGGATTTCATGCGCCAGACGAGTAGTAGTCCTTTTCAAGCCAACTTCATCAATAATTTTAGCCTTTACTTTTCGTTCCATGCCATTTCCGATTTTAGACATAAAAAAAGCCTTCCCCGGGCGCATGAAGGCATTTCAGTGGGTGAGATAAAGTGAATTAAACATATTGGATTTTTTTGAATTTAAGAAATGACGTTTAATAAAGTTAAATCTTCAATCCAGTTTATCTCACCCCCTCAATCGAGACGCCCCTTACCTACCTCTCAGGACTGGTTTAAAGGGGAGCGGTTTGTTTAGCACTAATATAACATTTTTTTATTAATTGTCAAGCAAAATTAATTCAAACGATTAAAATTACAAAAATGAAATCCATATCAATTAGCGCAGTATCTTTGTACAAAAAGTAAAATTCACAAAAATATTGGGTTATCGATGTTTTTGGCGGCAGTGGTCTTAATTGATTTTTTTGTTTAACTTAAAAAAAAATATTGACATTCTATTTTTTATTTGTATATTATACCATATATTTTAATGTTAGTTTTATCTATATCGTGAAACTAAATCTATTTAATGAAGTTAAAGGAATATAGTGCAAATCTGGTATAATAATCATTATTGTTATACCAGTTTATCAAACAAGTAATTGGCGTCATCTATCGCAACTGAATTGAACATAGTTCACCGGGTCAGGACTTAGCTCAGTTTTTCGTTGAAAACTTTTGTCTGTTTTAAAGTAATTCTTTTCGGGTCATAAAATGTGCTGATAAATAGGTTGGAGTCAGATCATAGGACAAAATGGCATTTTGTCCTGCCGTTCTTGAAAAAATTCTTCATACTTTTTCTTTTGACTTCTTCCAGGTATCTGCACCAGTTTAAAAAATTCAAAATCTTATGTTACATTGCTATCAGGAATGTGACGCTTTCGATCCTGTTTGCGAAAATCATGAATAGCGAATAACAGGCATCTAATATCCAATGATGATTGTCCAATAACGCATATTTAATGATAAATCGCAAATAAGGAATAACGGATATCTAATATCTAACAATGAATATCGGATGATGAATGTTGAATTATGAATGTCAAATTAAGAGTTTGGAAGTCCTTGAATAAAATTTAACGAAACAAGGAGGGTATTTTATGATCACGACTGCAGAAGAAAAACAGGTTATTGAAAAAAAAATCGACAAGATTAAAAAGAGAATCGATCATCTCAACCAGGCAATTTCACTCCAGGCAAACAAAATTGCAGACACCAATACGCTAATGGTGATCAGTCGAGACGAAAACCTGTTGCTCGATCGGATTCAAAAAAAGAAGAAAGCAATTGAAGAATTGGCAGAACTTCGGTACGAGCTCATTCCTCCCCGGGGTTATTACAGTTCAGGGGAAGAGGCGTAAGATTCAACCGGGTAAAAATTTCATTAAAAGATCAACTGGAAATAACTATTAGGGGGGAAACTACATTTTGTAGAGAAAAATAACGTTGGTTTTGAGTGTGGGTTCGGATTGATAATCTTTTTAACAGGATTAATTGTATCTTTCAATCTTTTAAGTCGGGTCAAGTGATTCAAGCGCCGGCTTCAAAAACAAATACCAACTGATTATTGCTTTGGTGCTTGCCGGCTTTTTGTTTTTTTTACCAGCCGTACCTTTGTGCCGGCGTTGGTGCGAATAAAATCAACCTGGTCCATAAGCGCCCGGACGATAAAAATGCCGCGGCCACTTTCTTTCAACAAATTCTCCGGTTCCAGGGGATTAGCGATTTCGCTTTCGCGGAATCCCTTACCTTCATCCTGGATTGACACAGTAATTGTATCATTTTTATATCCAAAATCAACAGTCACTTTTTTGCTTTTATCCCGCTTATTACCGTGAACAATAGCATTACCCACAATCTCCGTAACTGAAATTGCGAGACTGTCCTGCTCCTCTTCAGAAAAGTGCATATATTTAGCGATCTTTGCGGTGACCTTCTCTATCTTATGGATATTATTCAAATCACTTTCAATGACCATTCGGTATGAATCTTGATTTTTTATTCCCAAATGCCTCTCCTTAACTTAATTATACCAGGTTAGCAACAGGTTAAATTGATTGAAAAAATTTTTCCGAACCGAATTTGTCGTCACAACTCTTCTCATCCCTTCAAAGCTAAGATTCATTTTTTCATGAGGACTATATATCAATTTCAAAGTCGGTCCGTAACTAACTATTGTCCCATCTGTTCCACCAAACTCGCCGGGAAACGATAAGTAACTTTGCTTTTTTTCAGCTCGTTTTGAGAAACAAATTCCCGGTGAAATGAACAGGTGCTGTTGTGCTTGAAAAGTCAGGTTCGCTCGAAGCCAATACGTTTCACGACTCATTAGCAAAAATTCAGTCCATTGGTCCCAGTCTAATTTGCCATTTTCCTCTAATTCAATTTTGGCGCTAAAAAAAATACTGGTACGTTTTGTCATGCGAGTAATTATTTCCTGGGTGAATGAAAATCTCCGAAAGACATAACTCTTCAAATCTGTTGATGATGTTCCAAATTCAAAATCATAGTCAACATAGTTAGCATATACCTCAAGATCGTGAGTGATGGAAAATTTATTATTGGGACGGTAAACCAGTTGAGGAAAAAGGCGAAAAATCCGCATCCAGTTGTTATTAGCGCTTCTTTCGCCATAAATATAAACCAGGTGATTCAAAGTCACGCTGCCATTGGAGATTAGTTTTAAATAAGGGCTGAAATTATGAATTTCGGCGACCATAAAATTCCATCGAAACTCATCACGATCATCGACGTTATTTTCCGGGGTGTCGTATCGATAGCGGCTAATCGAACTGCTCAACTGTAAAGTGTCTGATCGAAATAAATAAAAATTGGAACGAACTGAAACCGTTAGTCTTGAGCTTTTAAAATCAGGCGAAATATAATAAAATCTTTTTGAAAATCTTTTTGCTTTTAAGGAATCAGGAATCTCATTTTTTTGGTCATCTGTTTCATAGCTGAGTGAAAAATTTAGAGCCATATAATTGCGCTGAAGCAACATTCCAATTTCATTTTCAGAATGAAAATCCTTTTTTGATCGAGACTCATCGATGTTATCTTGATTGTATCTGTCGACACCGGTCACCCGACTGTTTAACAGGGTTCGAAACCGGAATTGAATTCCAATTGGGGAACCGTAAATTAAAAAATGATGAAATCCCCGGTTCTCCTGCGCCAGGCTCTCAATATTAAATCCATCAGAGTTGCTGATATCGTAATTATCGCGTCGTTGTTTCGTCCAAAAAACATACAAAGAATCGAATGCGTCTTGCTGGAAATACTTTCTCACCTGGTATTTTAATTCAAAATCAGTGTTTTTTCTTATCGAATAGTTATCACCCCGGCTTAAAAAAAAGAATTGATTTTCATAATTTTTTATAATAAGCGAATCAGCCTTAAAATGAACGTTGTGAGTTATACCTCGATCAATGCGAGCCTGGCGGTCGTCATATTTGTATCCGATTGAAGACCTTAATTCGATTTTAGACCGGGGCTGAAGTCGAAATCCAATTGTTGACCAATTTGTTTTGATATCGCTAACGATTCCAGACAAGCGATCAGAAAATTTATTGGCAGATGCTGCAAAATTTACTCCCCATATTTTTGAGTATGGCAAAAACAGGTTGAGATTCAGTTGTTGATCATCCTTCCACTTCCGATCATTGCGACTCAATCGAATGAGTGATGAATTGAAGCTTTCACCAATACGAAGCACACCTTTACCGAAGATTGGTCGTTCATAAAAAATTTGAGATAACCATTGATAAGCGTTCAATTCTTGTTTGAAACCAACCTGGTAGAAAAGCGAATCATTCTTGCCAGCAAATGCTGGGAAAGATGAAATATTCTGAATGAAAAACATGAAAATTATGAAATATTTTTTACATCCCATCAATGTCATTGTTGATTTATTAGTACCTAAACAGTGAACTTCTTGCCCAAAGAGCAAAGACTCTTTAGCTCTCAGAATCAAAAAAACTAAGAATGCATTTCTGTGGTATTTCATTTCTGTGAACAAATTCTTTTGCTTTTTGGTTCTGGCTTGTCCAGGTTGGGATTTACTCTTGCGAAGGTTTTTGAAAATACTCTATTTTGAACGTACTACTGGATTAATATCAATATACATAGTTCCGAGTATCTCACAACCTTTTTAAAAGTACTTTTTCAACCAAATCATCAATCTGCTTAAATTCTGCTCCATTCTATTGATTATCAAGGACTTCTGAAGAAGCAGCAATCTCTTTAGCAGGATGAATGGCGACCTTTCCTTTATAGGTGCTGGTTGGTACGATTGCCCCCCCGGAAATCACCAATTTAAGCGCTTCTTCAATGGTCATGTTCAATTCCGCAACTTCACTTTTGGGGACGAATAACAAAAACCCGGACGTTGGATTCGGTGTAGTCGGCAAAAATATACTCACTACATCCTGCTGCAATCGATCCTGGACTTCTCCCTTGGTATCCTGGGTAAAAAATCCAATGGAGTAAATTCCTTTGCGCGGGTATTCGATCAAAACCGCTTTTTTTAATACTTCTCGTTTTTCAGAAAAAAATGCATTGCTGATCTGTTTTATTGCCAGGTAAATTCGGTTCATAAGCGGAATTTTGGTCACAATATCTTCACCGATTCTAATTACTTTTCTGCCAAAATAATTTTTGGCAATCATACCGGTCAGGAAAATCAACAAGACGACTGAAATGAATCCCAGGCCGATACTCGTGACCGGAATACCAATTCGTTCCAGCATATTGTTGATGAAACCACTGAGCAAACCGTCAATGGCAATGAATAATTTCCAGATTATAAAAATTGTTAACACTAATGGAATCAGGACTAAAAGTCCGGCTAAAAAATAGGTTCTTATTTTCTTCAACATAACACCGGTATATCTCCATCTTAAAATCGATAAAAGTGATTGGTGAGTGGTTAGTTCATTTTTTATCCTTATTATTATCAACTGGTGGAATCATAAAATAAATTTTTTCACCATCTTTGCCCATTTGATATTTCTCTCGTGCGATTTTTTCGATATAGCGATAGTTATTCTGCAGCATATCAATCTCTTTTTGGAGTCTTATCTGTTCTTCCTTTAATTGTGTAATTTGCCAGGTAAGCTCCTGTTTTCGCCTCTCAAGCTGAAAATATCGTACCAATCCATGATTTCCAAAGAGAAAAATGGACGATAAAAGAATCATCCCAACTGTTAAAAACAAGAACCAGGGACGCTTCTTTAATTTATTCCGGCTGGTTTTTTTCTTTTTTTTAGTCTTCATAATATTTCAAATGAGTGGTTAATGGTGAGTGGTGAGTAGTAGAGTGGTTAGCAGTAAATGAGTAAACAGGTAAATGAGCAAACTTAACTATCAATAGAATTAAACTATTCAGAAAATTTTAAGATTACTACTCACCAATCAGGACTCATTGCTCACCACTCACTACTCACCACTATACCACTCACCTACTCACTACTAACCACTCCACCACTCACATCATCTTTATAGCATTCATCCCGGCGTAAACAGCCGCTTCACCGAGATTCTCTTCAATTCTTAATAACTGGTTGTATTTGCAGATTCGGTCGGTACGGGAAGCAGAGCCGGTTTTGATCTGGCCAGTATTTGCTGCGACAGCAATGTCGGCGATGGTTGTATCCTCTGTTTCCCCTGAACGGTGCGAAACCACGGCGGTATAACCAGCCCGGTGGGCCATCTCGATAGCATCCAGCGTTTCGGTTAACGTTCCGATCTGGTTAACTTTGATGAGAATTGAATTACAGATTCCCTTTTCGATCCCGGCTTTCAGACGTTTGGTATTGGTTACAAATAGGTCATCGCCCATTATTTGAATTTTATGCCCCAGCTTGTCGGTCATGGTTTTCCAGCCATCCCAATCATCTTCAGCCATGCCGTCTTCAATTGACACGATTGGATATTTTTCAACTAAATTGGAATAATAATCGACCATCTGCCCTGATGTTAAATATTTGTTTTCAGATTTTAGTTCATACTTTTTAGTTTCCTTATTAAAAAACTCGCTCGATGCCGGATCCAATGCGATAAAGATTTGTTTTCCAGCTTGATAGCCCGCTTTTTTAATCGCTTCCATGATGACCTGCAACGCTTCTTCATTGGAATTTAAGTTTGGCGCGAAACCGCCTTCATCGCCAACCGCGGTATTATAGCCCTTTGCTTTCAAAACTGCTTTCAAGGCGTGAAAAGTTTCAGCACCCATGCGAAGCGCCTCGGCAAAATTTGTAGCGCCAGCCGGCATGATCATAAATTCCTGTAAATCCACATTATTATCGGCATGAGCGCCGCCGTTGATAATATTCATCATTGGTACTGGCAATGTACGAGCGTGAACACCGCCAATGTACTGATAGAGTGGCAGGTCAAGTGCATTTGCCGCTGCCCTGGTTACTGCCAGTGACACTCCCAGCATCGCATTGGCGCCCAGCTTGGATTTATTTTCAGTACCATCCAATTCCAACAAAATCCTGTCAATTATAATCTGCTCAGCCGCATCTTCACCAATAATTTCTTCGGCAATAATTTCATTGACATTTTCTACGGCTTTGCTGACCCCTTTGCCTAAATATCGTGTTTTATCACCATCACGCAATTCAATTGCTTCATGTTCACCAGTTGAAGCACCGGAAGGAACCGCAGCCGAGCCAATCGCTCCACACTCAAGCGCAACATCAACTTCAACAGTCGGGTTCCCTCTTGAATCCAAAATCTCACGTCCAAACACATCAACTATCATCGTCATATAACATCTCCTATAAAATTAAATATTATTAAAGTGAAAAGAGTTTAATTTTTTAATAGCGCGGTATAAAAAAAGATCGTTCTCTCAAGGTTTGTTCTACTTCTTCAAAACAGCCGATAATTTTCTGTTCTTCTGCAATTTTTAATATTGCACGTGTCGAAGCAACATTAATATTTTGTTCCTTTGCTTCGTTATACCCTTTTCGATCATCCATTAAAAGTAAGTCAGCATGATGTCGAATTGCCAGGCTTAAAGCTTCCTGTTCCCCTCTTCCTAATTTTCTGGTAAAATGATAAATTTCATCCACTCGTGCTTTATCAATAAAAATTTCTCTGGCAATAATAAATCGTTGCTTTTCATCTTCGGTGCAGTTTGCTGAAAATTCTTCATATACTGTTTCTGGAATAATAATTTTTCCGAACAATTCTTGAAGTATGTCAAATCTATCAATCTTAGAAAATGCAATTAACGGACTTGTATTGGAAACAATCATCATTTTCTCAACAGATTTCGTACGTTGGAGATTTGTTCTTGTAGTTCCTTCTCATTTAAACTATCTATTGGAATCCCCTTGCTCCAGAGCAATTCAATAAAACCTCTGTACCCAATCTTGAGTAACTCCCCACATTCCTTTAGTGATAAACGACCATTTATATATTCCCAAATTACAAATCCTTGCTGAAAATTCTTTTTTACCATCTCAAGATTGTGATCGTATGATTCCAAAATAACATCCGGAATCTGAACTGAAATTGTTTCCATAATATTCACCTTTTTAAAAAAGCACACCTCATTCAATAAATATAACTTAATAAAAAAATAACAAACACTTTTATATTAAGAATATCACACAATAGTTCCATTCGTTTACGAACAATTGGTGGACTAATTCGATAATCTATTTCCATAGAATTCATCATCATCCCACTCATCAAATTCTTCAAACTCATCTTCACTAAGGAAGACTTCAAAACTATGCTCCAACATACGTACCAGGAATGGATGTTTCTCCGGGTAAAATCGAAAAAGTGTTTCGGCTGCAACGATGGCTAATTTTGCTCTTTCTTTTTTCTTTCCAATAAAACAAAGCAAAGCGTAATCACGCAATCGATCAGACAGTAGTGATAAAAAATCCTTATTGAATAAATTCTTTGAGGTTTGTATCATGAGTTTATCAATTTTATGATCGATAATTTCATTATCAGTTGTGTTTCTATGCTCCGTTTCCAGAGAAGTGTATTTTTCTACTGGCTCAGCCATTAATTCATAATCGATAAACCAGCTTTTTTTGATTTCCTCATAATCATACAGGTTTTCTGTCAGATTAAGCAAATTGTCTGAATCTGCAAGTATCTGTTTTTTAAGGTCGGCGTATTTTTGTTTAATATTTTCATACTCATCATCATAGCTCACATCTTTAAAAATAGTTTGAAAAGCCAGGTATTCTACTGGCAGGCTTCGATGTACCTGTTTTGACAATTCTTCGGCATTTTCAATTTTTTCAAGAATAAATGAAGGAGGCACTTTAATGGCTAAAAAACCTTTTTCTCCCTTTAATTTATTAATAAATCGATTGAAATTTTTTGGCTTGAAAACGCCGCCGAAAGCGTCTTTTATGCCCTGCAAATCATTATTTACAAAATCAATAAACCTGATTTTGTTATCATTATCAACAACAGAGAAGATGAAAATACTGCTTCCCGATCCATCGATAGTGGTGGCAAAAGCTTGATGAAATTTATATTGAGGTTGTTGGGGAGTTTTGTCTTCTTTAACATAAGTTCCGAGTTTAAAAATTGCCTGACGCGCCAGGTTCTGGATATCTTTTGATTCTGTTTTTTTGATAATGTGTTGAAGATAATCAAAAGCAACTGAATCATGACTGTTTAGCAGGATAGGAACGATATATTCAAGCAGATCATCATCAACAAGCTCAATTAATGGACCAACGATATTTATAACTCGTCTATCTCCTTTAAGTTGCAACAGGTCTTCCAGCGCAGCATATTGACCTTCCGGCATGATTCGGGGAAAATTTTCAAGAAACATTTGAATGAAAAACGGATTGTCAGATTTATCGAGTATACCCTCAAAGATACTCTTTCCCAGTCCTTGCGGATCAGCTAATTGGTTTTGTAGTAAATGTGAATCAAAATATCCATCAATTTGGGAAGCGGTTACGGCTGCAATAAGTTTTGTCTCATCAGCCTGATCTGGATTGGTAATAATATCCCGTAACCCGGCAACCGTCTTCTGGTCGCCAATTTCTCCAAGAAGCTGAAATAAGAAACGTTTTCGATCTGGGTCTGCAGTTTGAATTAATCCAAATATGATATCATCAACCACGCTGCCCATTTTATTTAATCGTGTAAGTATTGATGAAAATTCAGATTGATCCAATTCATCGGTATACATCTGATCTAAATATTGTATAATCGTTTTTTTCGATGTCATAAAAGTAACACCCCAAAATTTTAATTTTATATGAGAAACTGGTAGACGATCACGGTAATGAGAGCGCCACTTAAGGCACAGGTACCATTGACGAAATCATTATTAATCAAAGGAAAGCCAGCAATCAAAGTGGTAGTATTTCCCTGGCAGTGATCTTTTTTCTCAGTAATTTTCCCACAAATCGGACAACGATATTGTGCCTGGACTGTGGCGCCAATAATGCTGTCAACAATGCTCCCCATTAAACCGGCTCCAACAATAAATGGAAACAAAACCATTGCCGGCACGACGTTTTCATATCTTTTGGTGACAAAACTAGCGATTAAAACGATAAAGCAACTCCCCAACAACCCTCCTGCCAGACCTAACAGCGTTACCCCACCGGAAGTTCCTGGCGGCACTTGCTTAAAAGTTAAAATATCACGTGGAGCAATTTTTGAAAACACGCCAATTTCAGTTGCCCAGGTGTCGGCGGTTACTGCTGCTATTGATCCAACAAAAGCGAAATACCATACGTCATCAGGAAAATAATTCCATAATAAAACAATGATACCTGCCACACCGCCATTTGCCAGCACCTGGCCTAAATCCCGGCGACCGCCTTTTTGAAAAGTGTCAGCAAATTGCTGTTTCCATTTCTTGCCCAGCTTTGAAAGCAGGCTGGATAAGATAAAAAACAACAAAATGGGCAAGCTGAATTCCCATTTACCAGTTCCAAAAATGACTGCCCCCAAAAGAAAAGTTGATACCGCGCCGCTGCCGCTTAAAAACCGAAGGTAATAAGAAACTACAGCTATCAACAAAGCAATAGCGATACCAATTGTAAATATTAAATTTTGTGCTGTTGAATGACTGATCATGTAATGAAGTGCAAAAGCAGCTCCCAATGGGACCGTTAAATTATCCGATCCTTTGAATGAAATCGATTCGCATGCTGTTGCAATGACAGCAACAATCGCAGCAATCCAGAACAATTGAGTGAATCCAGAAACTAACATCTCATAAGGAGAAAATAATTTCAAGCCCACAATCGTGATTAACAAGCTGGCGATCAACATGACCGCGGAGCCTTGCACAGATTTGGGCTCGCTATCAAATTGATATTGAATCGGTTTTTTAATTTTTTCCCCGATTATCGCTGCTAACGCGTCGGCTATTGCCATAATTAACATGGATATAACTAAAATTGTCAGGTGCCGTTCCCAGAGCAGAATAATTAAAATGAAAAACGAAATCGGGTAAAAAACAGTTCCATAACTGATTCTATCAGTCGCATGTATGCCGGGCATCCACTTTTTTTGGATTGCAATCCAATTTAGAACACTAAAAATACCGGAAATGATCAACAAGGGATAAGGGCGCTCCAATAATAACGGCGTAACCGCTATTAGAATTCCAGTGATTATATGCACGAATTTCCGGGTAAAGCTTATCGATAGATCGAACTTTTTTCTTACCAGTTCAGAACAACCAAGTATAATAACCAGAATAACAAGAAGAATTCCCGACCAGATCCAATCCATCTTGATAAAGATTCAATTTAATTATTGATTTTAATACTTTTTTTCGTTATAATATTTAAGCATTTTTTCTTTTAAAGTCAATATGTTTTTTATCCAGTTCGACATTTGATACCAGGCTGCATCAAAAATAAAGTAACCATTAGAAATTTGAACTTTTTTCCAATTTGGTCGTTGCCTCATAATTTATGTAACTATTAACCAGAAAGGAATAATTATGAGTATTGCGGCCAAATATGAATATTTTCGAGCGATTTATCATCGTTACCATTCAGCATCAAAACAACAAAAGCAAATTATTCTTGATGAATTTTGTAGCAACTGCAACTACAACCGGAAATATGCCATTCGAACGATCCTTCGTCATAAGGGATATTCTTTTATCAATGTGGTGGGGCTCGCCATCGGTATGACCTGTTGTCGGCTCATCTTAATGTGGGTGCTGGATGAGTTCAGCGTGTGAAAAAAATTGGTGTTCTTGAAATTAAAGGCAGTCGAAGTATTAGTAAGAATTTCGAACACGCAACCTAATCCAATATTAGCCCTGGACATGATTCCTATATCTCGATTTTAGATTTACGAATTATGTGTCTTCCAACAATGATCGACGAGAATCTCGTTCCTGATCACATTCAATCGAAGATTTTCGAATCCAACTGCTTTAGCTTTTTTAATTCTAAAATCGTCATTCGTAAATCGTAAATCAATCTAATTCAATACTTGACAGTCAGGAAAATTTTTTGTATATTAATTTTGAAGAATCTGATTATTATGCTTTGTGAGTTTAAGCAATATAACTTTAAAGGGAGTAAAGAAATGACTATTTTGAATAAAGTTGCTCACGCTTTTCAGACATCTCCCCAATCTATCTTACGTGAAAGCTTGAGAACATATCTCAAACAAAAATTAATTCATGTGGAATCAGAGATGTTTATTCTGGCTAAGAAATATGGAGTACAAAATGTGTTTGAATTGGATGCTAAAGTACAACAGGGACTATTTCAAGAGCAGGAGACATCAGAGGATTATTTCCGAATGGATCATTTAGAAACCGAGCAGGATAAGATTAAACAGTTACTGGATACGCTATAATGACGACCATAATTGATCTTCAGCGCATTGCTGAAATACAATTTTCTGACA